>DDHP01000021.1:31841-54638 GCA_002338145.1 Deferribacteraceae bacterium UBA1873
ACGCCTGATTCCTTTAGTGATGGTGGGAAGTTCCTGGATTCGAAGAGATATAAAGAATGGATAGATTTTACCAAAGAATCCGGAGTAAATGTTATTGATATAGGTGGAGAGTCCACAAGACCTGGTTCTAAATCGGTGAGTGCATCTGAAGAAATAGACAGAATTTCTGATGCAGTGAGCTATGCTCTTAAAAATGATTTTGTTGTATCTGTTGATACATATAAACACAAAGTTGCAGAAAAAATGCTGGCAAAAGGTGCGCACATAATAAACGATATAAGTGGTTTTCACTTTGATCCGGATATGCCGAAAGTGTGTTCAGACTATAATGCTGCAGTTTGCCTTATGCACACAAGTGACACGCCTGATAAGATGCAACAGAAAACGGACTATAACAATATAATTGAAGACATTAAAAAAAATCTTTTTGAATCCGTTGAGAAAGCGCTCAAAGCAGGTATTAAAGCAGAAAGCATTATCATCGATCCCGGTTTTGGTTTTGGGAAAACGCTTGATGATAACTATCTTATACTTAAATATTTACAAGAATTCAGGGAAATGGGGTTTCCTCTTTTGGTTGGTGTGTCAAGGAAATCAATGATAAATAAGGTGACAAATCAGCCACCGGATGAAAGTATATTGGGTTCAAAAATTATTGAAGCGATTAGTATAGCCAACGGCGCAGATATTATAAGAACACATGACCTTAAAGAAGGTTTGCAGATGTTGTCATTAATGAAAGAATACAGAAAGGTACAGATCAATGAATGAGTTTTTCTCATTTATTTCTTTGATTGATATTATTGATATAGCCATAATCAGTTATATTATATACCGATTATTGCTGTTAATAAAAGGTACCAGGGCTTTTTATATGGTCTTCGGTATAATTATTTTGATATTTGTATCATTTGTTTCCCAGTATCTTGGATTAAAAACCACCAGCTGGGTTTTAAGTAATTTTTCCGGATATTTGTTTTTGACTATAATTATTCTTTTTCAACCTGAAATACGAAGAGCGCTGGCTTTCATAGGCGAAACAAAAATGTTTGGTACTTCTGGTGAGGATATTTCCTATACTATAGATGAATTGGTTAAGGCTGCGACCATACTGGCTAACAGGCAGATAGGAGCTCTGATTGTAATGCAGAGAGATACAGAGTTATCCCATTATATCCAGGCAGGAACTAAACTGGATTCTAATGTTTGCAAAGATTTACTTATCAGTATTTTTATCCCCTACTCACCTCTGCATGACGGAGCAGTTATTATTTCAGAAGGTAAAATAAAATATGCCGGTTCTATTTTGCCTCTCACAAAACATGAAAATATAGACCGTAAGTTTGGGACAAGACACAGGGCGGCTCTGGGGATAACGGAAGAGACTGATTCTGTCAGTATTGTTGTGAGTGAGGAAAGAGGTACAATTTCAGTTGCCTTCAAAGGTAACATTACTTCGGAGTTGGATGCTGATATGCTAAGGGATACGCTGTACAATATTTTCCAGCAAAGCAATAAGCCAAAGAGAAGTCAAGATGCTGCTGAATAATATTTTTTTAAAAATATTAAGTGTGGTTCTTGCTATATCCATGTGGATTATTGTTGCCACCTCCGAATACGACCAGATACAATTCAGTGTCCCGGTGAAACTTAAAAATGTCCCGGATAATAGGGTTGCAGTAACAGATGAAAATTTGGTTAATGTCACTCTCAGAGGTTCCCGGTTAATACTTAACTCCCTTTCATATAATGACATTAGTGTGGAAATTGATATCAGTAGTTTTACCGGTTATAAAACGACATATAGAATAAAAAACTCTGATATAAAAACTCCTTCAGGCGTTGAGGTAGTCAGGGTTGCACCATCTGTGATAAATATAACTATAGATAATATTATCAGCAAAAAAGTGGATGTGACACCTTCTTTTGTTGGAGAACCGGCCAAAGGGTTCAAGGTAAATACCCTTGAAATAAAACCATCCTCCGTTGAGGTTGAGGGTGCGGCCTCTTTGTTAAACGATATAAAATTTATTGAAACATTGCCTATAAATCTTTCCGGTAAAAATAAAAAAGTGAATTATTCCGTGGGAATGAAACGTTTAAGCGGAATTAAAAATATAGATCCCTCACAGGTTGATGTAATAGTAACATTTCAAGAGGATATTGTTCAGCGCAAACTTGAGAATTTTTCAATTGTTATGAGAAATAAAAGAAAGGGGTATACCTACAACCTTCTGACGAAAAAAACTGATATTATTATAAAAGGCAGAAGTGATATTTTGGATAGTGAGAACCTTATTAAAAATATTACACTTTACGTTGATACGTCCGGCTTAGAAGAAGGGCAGTATCTCAAGGATATAAAATTTGAAAGTAACGTTAATGTGGATATTGTGGATATAAGTCCTGCCAAAGCCCGTGTGGAGGTGCTGCAATGAGAAAATATTTTGGTACGGATGGTGTAAGGGGTACAGCCAATGTTTATCCAATGACTTCGGAGTTTGCCCTGCTGCTGGGTAAATCTATTGCAAAAATTTATAAAAATGGCAATAAAAGGCATAAAATAGTTATTGGAAAGGACACCCGCATTTCAAGTTATATGTTTGAAAATGCCATAGTTTCCGGAATTTGTTCTATGGGTGTTGACGCAATAATGTTAGGTGTCCTTCCTACACCAGCAATTGCTTTTATTACGAGAAGTTTGAGGGCGGATTCCGGTGTGGTTATTTCTGCTTCACATAATCCGTACTATGATAATGGTATAAAGTTTTTTTCCAACGATGGTTTTAAACTGAGTGATAAAACGGAAATCAAAATAGAAGAGCTCATAGATTCGGAGAATTTTGAAGAAAGTCCGGAGGAAGTGGGCAAGGCTTACCGTATAGAAACGGCAATAGGCAGATATGTGGAGTATGCGAAAGGCACTTTTGACAAAAACTATGATTTACAGGGGTTTAAAATTGTTTTGGACTGTGCTAACGGGGCTACCTACAAAGTAGCTCCTATGGCATTTGAAGAGCTGGGTGCCGAAGTTATTGTTATAGGTGATGAGCCCGATGGCTATAATATCAATGAGAATTGCGGGGCTGTTTATCCTGAAAGAATGGCAAAAAAGGTTATTGAAACAGGTGCCGATCTGGGAATATCTTTTGACGGGGATGGAGACAGGGTTATTTTTGCCGACAATAAAGGGAATGTTGTCAATGGTGATCATATACTCGGTGTATGCGGTCAATATATGCATTCAAAAGGTATGTTAAATGGTAATACTGTCGTTGCCACCGTAATGAGTAATATTGGTTTGGAAAAAACACTTAAGGCTTTAGGTATTAATCTTGTAAGAAGTGAAGTGGGTGACAGGTATGTCGTGGAGAAAATGTCCAAAGGGGGATATAACCTTGGTGGAGAACAATCGGGTCATATTATTTTCAGCGACTATAACTCCACTGGTGATGGCCTTATAAGTGCTTTTCAACTGTTAAAGGTTATGGTGAATACAGGGCGACCATTGAGCGAATTATCGGAATTTGTCGAAATTTGTCCTCAAGTGCTCAAAAATTTTGAAGTCCCTGAGAAAGTACCTTTTGAAAACCTCACTAAAACTATGAAGATAATTAACAATTATGAAGAAAAATTCGGTGAGGATGGAAGAATACTGGTCAGATATTCAGGGACTGAGAAAAAACTTAGGGTAATGGTGGAAGGTGATGATATATCGAAAATATCGGGCATTACTGAAGAAGTAGGCAAAACAGCTATCGGAGAAATCAATAAATATTGTGCAGGCAGGCTATGATGACAAAACTTGGTATAAACGTTGATCATGTGGCAACTTTAAGACAGGCACGGCTAATCAGCGAACCTGATCCGGTGGAAGCAGCAATTTTTGCTGAGCATGGAGGAGCTGATGGTGTAACTGTTCATTTGCGGGAAGACCGAAGACATATTCAGGATAAAGACGTATATCTTTTAAAAAATATAATTAAAACAAGGTTAAATTTAGAAATGGCAGCCAGTGAGGAGATATTGGCTGTAGCTTGTGATGTGGCTCCGCATATGGCTACACTTGTTCCGGAAAAGAGAGAGGAATTAACGACGGAAGGCGGACTGGATGTTATTGGTAATAAAAAAATATTAGCCAAAACAATAAAAAAATTAAAAGAAAACGACATTATTGTGAGTCTTTTTATCGACCCCCATGTAAAGCAGATAGATGCTGCAGCAGATATGGGTGTTGATACAGTGGAGCTGCATACGGGTAATTTTGCAGAGGCATCAGGTGAAAAGTTGATTTTATCTGAGCTTAAAATACTTGTGAACGCTGCAAACTATGCCCGAAATAAAAATATGGTTGTTAATGCAGGTCATGGGCTGAATTATCGCAATACATCAATACTTGTAAAAAATATACCTTTTTTAAATGAATTGAATATAGGTCATTCAATAGTGGGCAGAAGTGTTTTTGTTGGTATGAAAAATGCTGTTGCTGAGATGAAAAATATAATATCTGCTAATTATAACAGTTACAGTTCTTTATGATCGGTTGTGATATCATCGAAATTGACAGAATATGGAAAAGTTATGAGAAATTCGGATATTCTTTTGTGAAGCGTATACTCTCGGATAATGAATACGAAGAGTTTATCAAAAGAAAAAAAAGTAAATTTTTTCTAAGTGGACGCTTTGCGGCTAAAGAAGCAGTTGCCAAATGCCTTAAAACAGGGATTGGCAGTGTAGGATTCAGAGATATTGAAATAATTTCGGGGCAAAGAGGAGAGCCTGTGGTATATTTAAATAGAAAGAAAGTTGCCATCGAGGTAACCATTTCCCACTCAAAAAATATTGCGATGGCTGTTGCTTTCGATAACAGAGGTGATAAGTGAGTGCAATAATTATACCTGCCAGATATAAGTCTACACGATTACCAGGAAAACCTTTGTTAAAAATAGGTGGCGTTCCTATGATTGTTAAGGTGGCTGTAAATTGTATGAAAAGTGTCGCTGACAGGGTTATCGTTGCAACTGATGACTTGAGGATATTGGAAGCATGTGAAAAAGTTGAAAATCTGGAAGTAACAATGACAGAAGGAGAATACAACAGCGGTTCTGACAGAGTAGCAGATGTCGCCAAATTTTTAAGTGATGATACTATTATTAATGTTCAGGGGGATGAGCCTTTTTTACCTGTACCTCTTATAAATAATTTAATAGAGGATTTGGAGAAGGGTTCTGTTTATATGAATTCTGCCTATGTTGATATGGATTTTTCCGAATCATACGATTCCAACTGTGTGAAAGTTGTTATTGATAAAAATGACTATGCCCTTTATTTTAGCCGTTCCCAGATACCTTATCTTCGTAACGGAGGAGGCTATAAATTTAAAAAGCATATAGGTGTTTATGGATTTAAAAGGGATTTTTTAATAGAATACAGCGAAATGCCATATACTCCACTGGAAAGAGCCGAAGGTTTGGAGCAGCTCAGGGCATTGGAAAACGGTTATAAAATAAAAATGATTAAATCTATCAGGGATTCTTTGTCTATAGATACAGAAAGTGATCTGGAAAAAGCCAATATGCTGGATTCTTATAATGGCTGACTGCAAAAAGATAATTATTAATAAAGACGGAGGAGGTACTAAGTGGCAAAGTATATTTTTGTGACAGGTGGTGTTTTGTCGTCTCTTGGTAAAGGAATTACAGCTTCTTCCATAGGAACGTTACTTGAATTAAGGGGCTACAATGTTGTTATAAAGAAATTTGATCCCTACCTGAATGTTGATCCGGGGACGTTGAGTCCTTTTCAGCATGGTGAAGTTTTTGTCACTGATGACGGTGCCGAAACTGATCTTGACTTGGGGCATTACGAAAGATTTCTCAATACAAATACGACGAAAGACTGCAATATTACAACAGGTAAAATTTACTATAACGTTATAGAAAAAGAGAGAAGGGGTGATTATCTGGGTGCTACAGTTCAGGTAATACCTCATATCACAGATGAAATTAAGGACAGTATTTTAAAGCTTTCTGATGAGAATGATATTGTAATTACTGAAATAGGAGGAACAGTAGGAGATATTGAAAGTTTGCCTTTTCTTGAATCCATAAGACAGTTTAAGTTTGATGTGGGAGAGGAAAATGTCTTATATGTGCATGTAACTTTGGTTCCTTTTATAAAAAGTGCAGGTGAGCTGAAAACAAAACCTACCCAACATTCAGTCAAAGAATTACGCGAAATAGGTATACAACCGGATATTCTTGTCTGCAGATCCGAGTATCCTTTGGATGAGGTTATAAGAAAAAAGATTGCTCTTTTTTGCAATGTGTCTAAAAACAATGTTGTAAATGCTATAGATGCAAGCACTATTTATCAGATTCCTTTGTATATGAATAAGGAAGGAATCGATAAAATGATTATGAAAAAATTCAATCTTGCTGAGCGGGATCTGGATTTAACAAAGTGGGAAGAAATCGTTTACCGTATTAAAAACCCTGAAGATGAGGTAGACATAGGTGTTGTGGGAAAATATACAGATCTTAAAGATGCATATATAAGTCTTAATGAAGCACTTATTCATGGGGGGATCGACAATAAATTGAAGGTTAATGTGAAGTGGATAGATGCTGAAGATTTGGAAAAACCTTCTTTGCCGGATGTTTTACTGGACAGTCTTGATGGGATTCTTATTCCCGGAGGATTTGGCGACAGGGGGATAGAAGGTAAAATAAAAGCTGTTAATTTTGCACGTAATAAAGATATTCCTTTTTTTGGTATATGTCTGGGGATGCAGTGCGCAGTTATTGAGTTTGCACGTAATGTTTTGAAATACGAAAATGCCAACAGTGTGGAATTTAATAAGGGTACCGATTATCCTGTAATTGATCTTATGCATGAGCAGCGTAATATCAAGCAGCTTGGCGGGACTATGCGCCTTGGTGCATACAGATGTAATTTGAAAAAAGACACCAGAGCTTATCAGGCTTACGGAGAGGAAGTTGTTTATGAAAGGCACCGGCACAGACTGGAGTTTAACAATGACTATCTGGAAGATTTTGTGAAAAACGGGCTGCTTGTTTCCGGACATAATCCTGACAGAGATTTGGTTGAAATAATTGAATTAAAAGCACACAGATGGTTTCTTGGATGCCAGTTTCACCCGGAATTTAAATCCAAGCCCACAAAACCTCATCCTTTGTTCAGTAAGTTTATTAAAGCAGCTTATAAATATAGAAAAGAGAGACTGGAAAGTCAGGAAAAGGAATAATTATGTTATTGCTGGCGGGTCCGTGCGTTATAGAGAATGATGAAATTGGTTTTCAAACATGTGAATTTTTACTCAATCAGTCTGAAAAGTATGGTTTTGATTTTTATTTTAAGTCATCTTTTGATAAAGCTAACAGGAGTTCTGTTAGCTCATACAGAGGCCCCGGGCTGGAAAAAGGTACATTGTTTTTTGAAAAAATAAAAGAGAAGTTTGGTGTTAAGATTATTACTGATTTCCATGAACCTTCACAAGCGGGAAAACTTACCAAATATGTGGATATGTTGCAGATCCCTGCTTTTTTATCGAGGCAAACGGATATGCTGAAAGCGGCAGTGATTAATGATATTAAAATCAATGTTAAAAAAGGACAGTTTATGTCCCCCTGGGATATGTCAAACGTTGTTGAGAAGCTTAAGGCTTTTGGTGCAACTGCTGAGAATATTTATTTAACGGAGAGGGGCGTTTCTTTTGGGTATAACAATCTTGTTGTTGACTACAGATCTTTTCCTGTAATGAAATCCACCGGAAGCAGTGTAATATTTGATGCCACCCATTCCCTGCAATTGCCAGGGGGGCTGGGCAAATCATCCGGAGGACAAAAAGAATTTGTTCCCTACTTGGCAAGAGCTGCGGCAGCATGTGGAGTAGATGGTTTTTTTATGGAGATACATCCGCAGCCCGATTCTGCATTATGTGATGGGCCTAATATGCTGGATTTTGATATGGCGGAAGATATTTTCAAAACAATAAGCATGATTGAGGAATTGTTATGGACGTAAAAGATATTGCCAAAAAAACACTGAAAATAGAAGCTGATGCAATATATGCTCTAATTGACAGAATTGATGAAAATTTTAAAAAGGCCGTTGATCTGTTTATGAAATGTGAAAGTCGTGTTGTTGTAACCGGTATGGGCAAGTCTGGTATAATTGGGAAAAAAATAGCTGCAACGCTGTCTTCCACAGGTACTCCTTCTGTTTTTTTGCATCCCGCTGAAGGTGTGCACGGGGATTTGGGTATGATAATGAAGGGCGATTGTGTTCTTGCTATTTCAAACAGCGGGGAAACAGCGGAAATTGTATCTATATTACCGGTAATCAAAAGATTTAATGTTCCTATTGTTTCTTTGGTGGGTAAAATGAATTCTACCCTTGCAAAAAGGAGTGACTGTGTTATTGATGCTTCTGTTGAAAGGGAAGCGTGCCCTTTGAATCTTGCTCCTACAGCGAGTACAACTGTGAGTCTGGCTTTAGGCGATGCCCTTGCTGTGGCTCTTTTGGAGAGCAGGGGGTTTAGAGAAGAGGATTTTGCTGTCTTTCATCCTTCCGGAGCTTTAGGGAAAAAACTTTTGCTGAAAGTTGAGGACTTGTATCATACAGGTGATAAAGTACCTGTTATTAATAAGAATGAGTTGTTGTCCAGAGCAGTTATTGAGATGAGCAGCAAAGGGTTTGGCTGCACTTCTGTTGTGAATGATGAAGGGCAGTTGGTTGGGATTATAACGGATGGAGATTTAAGAAGATCCCTGGAAAAATATCAGAATATTTTTGACAAGCCTGTTTATGAAATGTTGACACCAAACCCTAAAACAATCTCCAAAGATGCTTTGGCTGCAAAAGCATTACAGATTATGGAAGAACATTCAATAACTACTATTCTGACTGTGGATGAGCATAACAGACCCACCGGCATATTACATCTTCACGATATTTTGAGTGCGGGGATTGTTTGATGATTAAACTTCTTATGATGGATGTGGATGGAGTCCTTACCGATGGCAAAATTATATATGATGAAAACGGCGTGGAATATAAAAACTTTAATGTAAAAGATGGTCTGGGAATAAATTTGATGAAAAAAGCTGGGATTTTTGTTTATATAGTTTCCGGCAGATTTTCGAAAGTTACCATCCAGAGGGCAAAAGAATTAGGAGTAGACAAAGTATATCAGAATGTTAGGGACAAACTGGAAATTTTTGAGCAGATTAAAAAGGAAACGGGGATTACTAATGAGCAATCGGCTTTTGTCGGTGATGATATTAATGATTTGAAATTATTGCAAACAGTAGGATTTTCGGCCGCAGTCGCAGATGCTGCAGAAGAAATTAAAAGTTATGTCTCAGTTGTACTACAACATTCCGGTGGTAACGGAGCTGTAAGGGAGTTTGTTGAAAAAATATTAAAGAATAACGGTATATGGGAAAAAATTACAAAACAATACTATTAATATTGCCTGTATTGGTTATTTTGCTTTTTACTTTTTTTTGGAAAAAAAGCGAAAAAACATCAGTAGGCAATATAAGCATTGAAAAAAACAATATGGTCATTGAAGATTTTGACTTTAGCAAAAATATAGATGATTCAGGCGGGTATTACCGAATATTGGCGGATGTAGCCAGATTCAACAGGAGTATGGGGGAATCTGTTTTGGACAATTGCTCCATTGATTACAAGTCGGGGGATACGAAAGCTTTTTTTAACGCTAAAAATTGTAAGCTTGTTATTGATAAATCACTCACATTAGAGGGCGATATTAACGGATATATAAATGAGGTGCAAATTACTTCTGAAAAAAACGGTATTTTTGAGTACAATTTAAAAGAGGAGCTTGGTCATTTTTACAACGGTATTAACGTTAAAGCCGATAACACAACAATTCAATCAAAAAAAGCTTTTATTGACAAAAACTCGGAGATTATAGAGTTTAAAAACAATGTAGAGGTTAATCGTGTATATGAAAACTAAATTTATTTATACAGTTATTCTTACCATGGTGCTGTTTTCGGTGGGTTTTGCAGCAAATAGCATACAGATAAAGTCCGATTCCTTAAAATATTTAGGTGCGGAAAACAAATCGGTATTTAAGGGCAATGTTGTTGTGGAGCGCGACAATATGACAATACATGCTGATAATATGACTGTATTCTTCAGTGAAGAAAGGGAAGTTAACAGAATATTGGCTGATGGTAATGTAAAAATAACTGATGAAGATATGTATTCCATGTCGGATAAAGCTGAGATGTTTATGCAGGAGAATGTGATAAAACTCATCAGGAATGTGAAAATATGGCAAGGGGAGAATTACCTTGAAGGTGATGAGGTAATAATATACAATAATGAAGACAGAATGGAAGTCAGAAAAGGCGAAGAAAGCAGGGTAAAAATTATTTATTATCCTGATGAAAAGGGGAACATAGGTGTCAATAACGGCAAAGAATCTGAAAAAAATTTACAAAAAGAGGGCAGTGGTCAATGATGTTTCGTTGTCTGTAGACAAAGGCGAGATTGTTGGCTTACTCGGACCGAACGGAGCGGGTAAAACTACGACATTTTACATGATTGTCGGAATAATTAAACCGTATTCAGGCAATGTTATACTAAATGGCTCGGATGTTACAAATACAGCTATTCATGTGAGAGCGAAAAGAGGGATTGGTTATTTGCCACAGGAGCCTTCTGTTTTTCGTAAGCTGACAGTATATGAGAATATTATTGCTGCTATGCAGTTGAAATTTTCCGGTAAAACTGCCACTAAAGCCGGGAAAAAAATGATGAAAGAAAGAGCTGAATTGTTAATTGAAGATTTCGGTTTGAATAAGGTCGTAAATTCTTACGGTACCTCTCTTAGCGGCGGAGAGAGGCGAAGGGTTGAAATAGCCCGATGTATGAGTATAGAGCCCGATTTTATTTTGTTGGATGAACCTTTTGCCGGGATAGATCCTATTTCTGTATCTGATATTCAGGAAATGGTTTTTAAGCTCAAACAGATGGGTATAGGCATACTGATAACAGATCATAATGTGAGGGAAACCTTAAAAATTACCGACAGAGGATATATTATATATGAAGGTAAAGTGTTAACGAAAGGTAAACCAGAAGATATTGTGAGCAATAAAGAGGTTATCAACAGATATTTAGGCGAAGGATTTTATTTATAATATGAAAAGTGGAAAAATAAATCTTTCGATTGAAAATAAACTTTCTCAGAAGTTAATGATTACCCCCCAGATGAAGCAGTCCCTTAATTTGCTCCAAATGCCTGTGGTGGATCTGTTACAGGAGGTGAACACCATATTGGAAGAAAACCCCGTTATAGAAGAAATGGAAAATAAGTCTGAAGAAGAGATAAAAGAAAAAGATGAGTTTCTTGAAGACCTTAAAAAGGTGGAGTGGGACGATTACTTCCAGAATGACGACTGGTATTATTTACCCAGCGATGACGATGAGATAAATTTTGAAAAGTTTCTCAGCGGAGCTGAAAGTCTGTATGAGCACCTTCTTTTTCAACTCAGTATTTCCGGACTTACCCCGGAAGAAAAAGCTGTTGGCGAGTATATACTGGGTAACATAGATGAAAACGGTTATTTGATGTTGAATGAAGATGTCCTATCCGAGGAACTAAATGTTTCAATAAATACAGTAGAACGTGTGCTGGATGTTATAAGAGAGTTTGATCCTTCAGGTATAGCCCAGTCAAATTTTTGTGACTGCATAAGGAAACAGCTGGAAATATATGGTGTGAACGCAAATGATATAGAGCTTGTTGCGGAGATACTTCAAAACCATGAAGAAGATATCGTGAGAGGAGACTTTGAAAGGGTTGCCGAAATACTCGATATTGATATGGAAGGACTCAATAAGTTACTAAGTTATGTAAAAATGACCGATCCTAAACCTGGTCTTAAATTTTCTTCCAGTGCAAGATATGTTGTTCCTGATGTTTATATTGTTGAAAGGGATAACAAGTACGATGTTGTTATGAATGAAGAAGGATTCCCGTCCATCAAGCTTAACAGTTATTATGTGAAGCTGTTAAAAAGCTCACAGCTGGACGAAAAAGCCAGGGAATTTGTTGAAGATAAAGTGAAAAATGCACTGTGGCTTTTGAAAAGTCTGAATCAGCGGAAAAAAGCTATTCAAAAAGTTGTTGAAGAGATAGTCAAGGTACAGGAAGATTTTTTAAAAAAAGGAAAAGAGTATTTAAAACCACTTAAATTGAAAGATATTGCGGAAGCAACTGAATTACATGAATCCACAGTAAGCCGGGTTACAGCAGGGAAATATGCAATGTGTTCACATGGTATTTTGGAGCTGAAATCATTTTTTATCAAAGGGCTTGAGTCAGAAAACGGAGAAATTTCCACAGCCAAAATAAAACTTATGATTAAAGATTTGATAGAAAACGAACCTAAAGAAAAACCTTATAGCGATCAAAAAATTGTGGAAATTTTGACAAAAAAAGGTATAAAGATTGCAAGGAGAACTGTGGCAAAATACAGAGAGGGTATGAATATACCTGCGCGATCTGAAAGAAAACGAAATAGGAGGTAGTATGCATATTCAAATTACGGCAAAAAATATCGATTTAACCGATGCCATTCGGTCTTATGTGCATAAGAAAATTGGTAAAGTAAAAAAATATTTTGATCAGGTGATAGAAGTTCATGTGGTTCTTGAGGTACAAAAGAATCTGCATATAGCAGAAGTTCTCGTTAATGCCAAAGGTGTCTTTCTCAAAGGGCTGGAAAAGTCCGAGGATTTGTATGCGTCTATTGACCTTGCTGTTGATAAAATTGAAAAACAGTTGGTTAGGTACAAGGAGAAAATCCAGAGTAAAAAACTTATGAACAAAGATTTTCATGAGCCTTTAAGGTTAAATGTTATTGAAACGAGTAGCCTGGAAACAGAAAATCCAGTGACGATTATATCCAAGCAAATACCGGTAAAACCAATGGATGTTGAAGAGGCTGTAATGCAAATGGATCTATTGAACAAAAACTTTTTTGTTTTCAGAAATGCGGAAAGTTCTGAAGTGAATGTGGTTTACAAAAGAGATGACGGTAATATAGGACTAATAGAGCCTTAAGAGGTATTTATGAATTTGTATGAATATTTAGACGATGACCTGGTATGTGAACTTAGCAATGATTTTGATAAACAATCTCTTTTGAAAAACCTTGTGGAAGTTTTGAAGGAAAAGAGACTTTTGCAGGATCCAAAAGAAGCTTATAATGCTCTTTTAGAGCGTGAAAAACTCGGCAGCACTGCTGTGGGGGAGGAAGTTGCTATCCCCCATGCAAAGCTTAAGTCTGTGGATGATTTGATTATTTTACTTGCCGTTTCCAGAAATGGTGTGGATTTTGAGTCTTTAGATAATCAACCTGTTAAAATATTTTTTCTGGTGCTGGCCCCCGTAAAGAAAATGAATCTCCACCTTAAAACACTTGCCCGTATTTCCAGATTAATCAAATCAACTAATTTTAAGGAAAGAGTATTAAAATCCCAAAGTAAAGATGAAATTCTGGAAATTCTCAAAGAGGAGGAGTCTAAATTGTAATGAATAAAATCAGTGTTGCCGAACTGTTGAGTAAAGATGCTTCATATCTTAAGCTTGAGTTGATATCAGGAAAAGATTTTCTCGAAGCAAAATATGTCGACAGCTTTCGTATTCAAAAACCCGGACTGGGTCTGGCCGGTTATACTGACCATATTCATAGTGGCAGGGTTCAGATATTGGGAAATACTGAAATATCATATCTAAAGACATTAAAAGGTGACACCAAATATAAATCAATCAAAAATTTATGCAAAAAGGATATTGCTTGTTTTATAGTTACCAAAAATCTTGAAATACCAGATGAGCTTTTGGCTTGTGTTTCAGAATTTGGTATTCCTCTTTTCAGGACAGAGCTTGTCAGCTCAGACGCTATTTCAAAAATCTCAGAGTTTCTGGAATATAAACTTGCACCTGAAACTGTGATTCATGGCGTATTGCTTGATGTTTACGGTGTTGGTGTACTTATTATTGGCAGAAGTGGAATTGGTAAAAGTGAATGTGCCCTTGAGCTTATAAAGAGGGGGCACAGGCTGGTGGCGGATGATGCGGTGCATATTTTGAAAAAGCAGGACTTTTTGATTGGGGCGAGCAATGAATTGCTGCATTATCATATAGAACTCAGGGGACTTGGAATTCTAAATGTCAAAGATATGTACGGAGTGAATGCCATACGTGTGAAAAAAAAGGTTGAGCTTGTTGTTAATTTTGTGGATTGGAACAGTGAAGATAATTATGATAGAACAGGACTTAACAGTAATTTCTTTGATATTTTGGGTATTAATCTGCCTATTATTGTACTGCCTGTGTCTCCGGGAAGGAATATGGCTGTTATTGTGGAATCTGCTGCCAAAAACCAGCTTTTAAAGTATATGGGGTATGATGCAGCCGGAGATTTTGAAAGAAAACTCAATGCAAAGCTAAAAAATAATGAGCAAATTGAATCAGACAGTTTTTTTGACAGTAAGGGAGTTGAATAATTGGCTGATATCTCCGTTGTTGTTATCACGGGACTCTCGGGTGCCGGAAAGTCTGTTGCTGCCAATTCCCTTGAGGATTTGGGTTATTACACTATAGATAATCTGCCTTTGGTTATTATTGAAAAATTTATTCAGATTATTTTTGATTTTAATGTTGAAATTAATAAGGTTGCACTGGTTATAGATTCCAGAAGTAAAGATTTTGATAAAATAAATGAAGTGATTAAACTTTTGAAAGAGAAGTATTATGCAGAGATTTTGTTTTTAACAAGCGATGAACAAACTATAATTAATCGTTACAAAGAGACCAGAAGAAAGCATCCCTTGGGTGATGATCTGGTGGAGGCAATACGCGGGGAAAAGGAAAGTATGGTTCCTATCCAGGAGATTTCTGATATTGTTCTGGATACGAGCGGATATAATGTGCACGATCTGTCTGCCGCTGTAGAAGGATATTTCAAAGATACATCTGTTTCTTCAATATATATAACTGTTCAATCTTTCGGTTTTAAATATGGGGTTCCTACAGAGTCTGACCTTGTTTTGGATGTCAGGTTTTTGAAAAATCCACATTTTTCCGAAGCTTTGAGAGACTATACAGGCTTGGATGACAAGGTAAAAAACTATATTTTTCAAGATAAAAGAACTAAACAGCTTTTTAAGAAACTTAAGCCGCTATTTGACTTTCTGGTTCCGAATTATGTTTGCGAGGGTAAAAAATTTCTTACTATATCCATAGGTTGTACCGGAGGCAAACACAGGTCTGTTGCTATTGCTGAGGAAATAGGAAAGTATCTTCGTAAAAAATCAAAAAATAATGTATATTTAAAGCATAGAGATATTGACAGGAGTTAATATGGTTGGGATTATTCTTTTAACACACGGATCGCTTGGTATGGAGCTGCTAAAGACAAGTGAAATGATTATAGGTAAACAGAATAATGTTGATTTTCTTTCTGTTCAAAGTGGTGCTTCACTAAGTGATTTAGCAAAAGATCTGGATAACTTGATCAATAAATATAAAAAGGATGGGGTCCTTATATTAACTGATATGTTTGGTGGCAGTCCTAGCAATATTGCAATGGCCTATTTCGATAAAGAGCATGTGGATGTTGTAACAGGTGTAAATCTCCCCATGCTGATAAAAACGTTTAGCATGAGAAATGATGTTGAAAATGCCCAGAATCTTGGTCGAATAGCCAGCCAGACAGGTAAAGAAAGCATAATTTTAGCAGGGGACTTAATGAGCAAATGAACAGAAAACTAATTTTTCGGGTTGATGACAGGCTTATACATGGGCAGGTAATTGAAGGCTGGATCAAATACTTTAAGATAAGAGAAATTATAATAGTAAGTGACAGAGTGTGCAAGGATGACTTGCAACGCATGATTTATTCAAGTATTTTGCCTGAGGATTGTATTTTGCAATTTTATAGTATAGAAAATTTTATAAATAATTTTGCTGAAATTTATTCAGCAAAACGTAGTATATTAATTCTTTTTGAGTCGGTTAGAGATTTATACAATGTTCGTGAAGTACTCAATGATGAAATTATTATAAATGTGGGATGTGTGGCATCAAGGGAGCATAAAATAGAAATAACGGACACTGTTTTCCTTGATAAAGATGAATTGATATTGCTCAGTAAACTCAGAGAAAAATATGATATTCAGGTAAAAAAACTACCATGGGAGACTGCTGTTGAAATAAAAAACTTTCTAAGCTTAATAGGAGAATAATGTTTAGCTATTTAGCTCTTTTTTTCATTTCCGGTATTTCTTCGGTGGACAGAAATGCGGCTCTTCATATGATGTTTTCAAGGCCGTTGGTGTTGTCCACTATAGTAGGGCTTTTATTTGGTAATGTATACCTGTGTTTTTTGTCTGGTCTTCTTATAGAGCTTTTTGGGAACATAGATGTCCCCGTTGGGACAAAAGTATCAAAAGATGATACTTTTATGTCTTATACCATGGCAGTCTTGATAAGTTTTGACGTTGTTCAGGTTTTAAGCGATTATTTGTTGGCTCTGTTAGTTGTAATAATTTTTGTTTTTCCAGTTACTTATGTTGATGTATTAACGAGGAAATGGAACCAACATTTACTTATGAGGTATTTAAAATACAATCTATATAAATCCCCTTTCAGTATAATATGGAAAGGTATTATGATTGCTTTCTTAAAAGGCGTTGTTTTATACAATCTGTTTTGTTTGGTAACTATGTTTATAGTCGTTCAGATTGAAAGCTATATGAGTATTGAAGGCAATATTACTGCATATATTTTTTTAATGTCTTCATTTCTTGCGGGTTATCTGATGAGGTTTCTGAGTTTTAAAAGTATACATAAATATGTTATTTTTGTGATGGGGCTGGTTTTAGGATGGTTAGTTATTTGAATAAAGGAAAGAGCTTTTTGAAAAGTTTGATTTTTACCGGCAATTGGAACTATGAGAATATGCAGGGTTCCGGGTTCAGACTTCTTTTAGAAGATATTAATAAAGCTAATGATTTAAATATAGATGAAAAACAGATAGCTAAACAGTCAGAATACTTTAATACACACCCTTTTTTAGTAACATTTATATTGGGGGTATGGTTTAAGGAATTTTTAAAGGAGGGTCAGCCAGATTACTTTAAAAAAGTTTATTCTTCTGCACTTGCTGCCTTGGGTGACAGTTTTTTCTGGCATTCTTTGAGACCTATTTCATTCATTATTGCTGCTCTGTTCGGTTTGATTAATCCAATATTTGGTGTTATTCTTTATTTACTTATATTTAATTTTTTTCACTTTTCTTTCCTATATATAGGCTTTGATATGGGTTTTTTTATGGGAAAAGAAGTGATATCCTGGTTCAACAGAATTAAATTTAATAAATGGTCAGGTTATGCTGATTTTATAACAGCTTTCTTACTTGGCCTTTTGCTGTCACTTGGTCTGAAAAAATACGGACTGGAAACTATTAATTACTACTTTACAGCTACTTGCTTTTTGCTTGTGGGATTTGTTATTGCGAAAAAACTGGATGTACTTTTCAGTCTTATACTGGTTGTTTTGGCATGCTTTGTTATGCTTGTTACTAAGGGGGGTTAGATGGGTATGACAGACGTTAAAGTGTCTGCAGAGGTTGAAATAGTAAACGAATTGGGGCTTCACGCCCGTGCTGCTGCCAATTTTGTGAAAGTTGCCAACAAGTTTTCTTCTGAAATTACTGTTGATAAAAACGGAGTTTCGGCAAACGGCAAAAGTATAATGGGGGTTATGATGTTAGCCGCTGCAAAGGGTTCAGTGATTACCATTACGGCCGTCGGTGAGGATGCAAAAGAGTCCCTGGAAGCATTAAAAGAGCTTGTGGAAAATAAGTTTGGTGAAGCTAAATGAATATTATCAAAGGAATTCCTGCTTCAGAAGGTATTGTTATCGGTGAATGCTATCTGCTGGACAGGACGAAAGTCAAGGTTTACAAGTATAATATAACAGAGGAAGATGTAAATACCGAATGTGAAAAACTTGATGAAGCTATTAGAAAAACAGAAAGTTATATAAGAGGCGTCCGGGAAATTTCTGAAGACAAGCTTGGAGAAGATCATGCCTTTATTTTTGATGTGTACTTGTTGCTGTTGAAAGATGATATGCTTATCGGTGAAACAAAACGATTTATTGAGAAGGAGCTTGTTAATGCAGAATATGCATTGCGCATGGTATCTGCAAATATTCTTAAAGTTTTTGATGAATCAGATGATGAGTATTTCAGAGAACGTAAAAGTGATATTGAGCAGGTAGTACAAAAATTACTGCGGTTTATGTCTGATGAAGAATATGATTCTATAGCTAACATAAAAGACAATATGATAGTTATTGCTCATGATCTGACTCCTTCAGATGCAGCATTTGCTATTAAGAAAAAAGTAAAAGGATTTGTAACGGATCTAGGTAGTAAAATATCTCATACCTCGATATTAGCAAGAGCAATCGGCATTCCGGCTGTAATGGGATGTGAAAATATTTCTTACAATATAACTACCGGTGAACAGGTCATTGTTGACGGTTTTGAAGGTAAAGTAATTATAAGACCTGATGAGGCAACATTAAGTAAATATAGAAGCATTGAGAAAAGATATAAAAAGTATGTTAAAGAACTTTCCAAACTTAAAGATGTTGAAGCGTGGACTTTAGATAACAGAAAGATTAGTCTTTACTCCAATATAGAAATAAATGAGGAAATAAAAGTTTCCTGTGATTACAATTCTGATGGAATAGGGTTGTACCGTACTGAATACATATATCTTGAAAAAGGTGATGTATCAGAAGATGAGCAATATGAAATTTTGAAGACAGCTGCCGAGATTAACAAAGGTAAACCTTTTACCATAAGGACTTTTGATCTTGGCGGAGAGAAACTATCCAATGTTCTGCCTCATCCTGAAGAAGTAAATCCGGTTATGGGACTTAGGGCAATTAGATATTCGCTGCGTTTCAGGGAGTTTTTTAAAAAACAACTAAAAGCTATACTCCGGGTAGCTGCTTTTGCGGATGTTCGTATCATGTTTCCCATGATTTCTGGTATTGAAGAGATTAAAATTTGTAAGGATATTTTAGCAGAATCTGCAGAAGAACTGGCAAATGAGGGTAAAAAATATTCCAAGAATATTCCTGTAGGAGTTATGGTTGAGCTGCCTTCACTTGCTCTTATAACCCATCTTGCTGCACATGAAGTGGACTTTTTTAGTGTGGGCACTAATGATCTTATTCAATATTCTCTGGGTATTGATCGCAATAACGAATATGTGGCCTATTTATACAGACCTACGCACCCGGCTATTTTGTTTATGCTGGAGAAAATAATCACTGATGCTGAGAGAGCTGGGATTGAGGCTTCTGTTTGCGGTGAAATAGCTGGTGAGCCTAAGTATATTCCTGTTTTGCTGGGGCTGGGGTATACCAGTTTGAGTATGAGCCCGGCTTCAATTCTTAAAGCTAAGATGGTTATCAAAAGGATGAACATTGATTCATGTAAACGCCTGTTGCATGATTTGAGAGACTGTAAATATGCCAGATTTGCGGAAGAAAAACTGGATAGATTTATTTTGCGCTATGCAGGGGATGTTTATTTCCATGAAAAGGAATAGAAACGGTTGCTAAAATACCTTATAATAAATAAATATGCAATTGGCTTAGCAGGTTAGATGGTTTTGTTAATTAAAGCTGAATTAAGATAAAATTTGTGCTATATTTAAGGATATAATAATTATTTAGAGAGGTTTTGATGGCGACAAAGAACAATGCTTATAAAATTTTGATAATGGATGATCAGGAGCTGATTTTAGAATCTTCGAGTGAGCTTTTAAGGATTTTAGGGTATGTGGTGGAAACGGCAAAAACTGGCGAAGAAGCCGTGAATGTGTTCAAAGAAGCAATAGATGACGGTGAACCTTTTGATTTGGTAATACTTGATTTGACTGTACCTGGTGGAATGGGAGGGGTAAAAACACTAAAAGCCATGAAAGAAATAAATCAGGATTTTAAGGCAATAGTTTCAAGTGGGTATTCAAACGATCCTATTATGTCTGATTACAAAAACTTCGGTTTTGACGGAATACTTATAAAACCTTTTAAACTTGATATTTTACAGCAAATTATTGATGATTTGCTGGGGAAGTGAACTGTTTGTCTCCCTACAAGTTCATTGTTATCAGATACTTATTATGATTATCTTTTCTTTTGTAAAAATTTGTTGACAAAATAAATAAAAATACTATTATACAAATCCGTTTTTGATGCTTGACTATTAAGTTCGGTTTTATATGGGCCAATAGCTCAGTTGGCTAGAGCCACCGGCTCATAACCGGTAGGTCCCAGGTTCGACTCCTGGTTGGCCCATTTTTCCAAAGGCGGGTAAGTTTGCTGAGAAAAATATGCCAATATACATAAATGATATTAAAAAATTTTTAGAAGAGCAATTTTCCGACCTTTCCAGACAGTTCGACTGGGATAATAGTGGAGGGCAGATACTATCATCCGGAAGTGAAATCAGGAAGATAGGATTTGCGCTGGATCCTTCAAAACAAGTTATTGCGCAGGCTATAAATGAGGGGTGTGAGTTACTGATAACTCATCACCCCCTTTTTTTTGCACCATTGAAACAAATAGATACAGCTACTCTGTTGGGTAGTAAAATTAATATGGCTTTAAAGAATAATTTAAATATTCTCTCTTATCACACATCTTTGGATTTAGCAGATTACAGCTTAAATGATTATTTGGCAGATTTAGTTGACGCTGAAACGGAAGATTTTTTAGAGTATTTTAATTCCGACGGTTATGTGAAATTTGTTTGTTTTGTACCGAGAGGTTACGAAAATAGTATAATAGATGCAATCGACAGTGCCGGTGGGGGCTGTATAGGCAGATATTCGAAATGCACTTTTTTTGTTGAGGGTACCGGGACATTTTTACCCGGTGATTCAGCAAATCCTTTTATTGGTAAAAAAGGTGAATTGACTAAAACTGAAGAGTACAGGCTGGAAACGATTGTTCTGAAAAAAGATATTGATAACGTTATACAAAGTGCTGCAAAAGTGCACCCTTATGAAGAGATGGCTTACGATGTATACCCTATGGATTTGGAGAAATCAAACGGTTTGGGGAGAGTATGCAGCTTTTCTGAAAAAATTTTATTTAAAGATTTTTTGACAAAGTTAGAAAAGATATTGAATCTTGATATTCTGAGGCATAATGCTTATAACCTTGACTTTGATTTTAAAAAATTTGCCATTGTTACCGGCAGTGGCGCATCCCTTTGGAAACGATGTGTTCAGAAAGATGTGAAAGTTCTATTGACCGGAGATCTTAAACATCATGAGGCTTTGGATGCTGCAGAAGCGGGAGTCACTATTGTTGATTGCGGTCACTTTAATACTGAACGGATATATATGGAGTATTTATCTTCTATTATACAGAAGAATTTTGCTATAGATACAATTATGCTGGAAGAAAAACCCAGTATAAAATATTTTTGGGGGTAACAATGTTAGATTCTGTGGAAAAACTTATTGAACTGCAAAAGATTGATAACAGAATAGCGGACTTGGAGAGTTTTATCAACGATGTTCCGGATGAACTGAAGAATTTAAAGAAAGATAAAGAGCTTTTGGAAAAACAGTACGAAGAGCTTGATGTGAGGTTGAAGTCCTTAAAAGAAGAGAAGAATGCTATAGAAAAATCAACAGCTGAAAAGTCTTCCCTTCTTGAAAATGCTCAGAAAAAGTTGACAACGGTAAAAAATAATAAAGAGTATGAAGCAGTCCTGAAAGAATTGGATACTTTGAAAAAAGAGATTTATGAGGAAGAGTTAAAAGCCCTCGAACTTGATGATGAAATAAAAAAGAATGAAGATGAGTTTCAAACATGTAAAGAAAAGAAAAAAGATGTGGATATTCAATATACTGATATGGTCAGTAAGCGTGAAAAGGATAATGTTTCGAATAAGAAAGAACTGGAAAAATTGATACAAGAGCGCAAAAAGGCTGTTGCCGGCATAAAGAAGCAAATTTTATCCAAATATGAGATGATTAGGAAGGCGCGTAATAATTTGGCGATAGTACGTGTCGAAAATGAAACCTGTACGGGATGTTATATGAAAATACCACCTCAGTTATACGTTGAGGTAAAAAAAGAGCATTCTTTGCATCAATGCCCTAACTGTCAAAGATTTCTCTATTTTAAAGAAGAAACTGAAAATGTTTCTAAATAGTGAAAATATGTTATTCAGCTTATCTGCTTTCCAAGATATTGTATGATAAAGGTTTACTCTGACGGAGCATGCTCCGGGAACCCGGGACCGGCGGGAATAGGTTTTGTCATTTATAATGATTCAGGTGAGAAAATCTCTGATTATTCGGAATACATAGGCCACGGTACCAATAACATTGCAGAATATACAGCAGTTTTGAAAGCCATTCGGGAAGTTAAGCGAAAACTGAAAAATCTGGATGAGAAAATAATTTTTCATCTTGATTCGGAGCTGGCAGTTAGACAGCTTAACGGTATCTATAAGATCAGGGATGTAAATTTGAAAAAGCTTGTTGAATCTATTAAAAATGAGCTTAACGGCCTTGATTATGAAATAGTTCATGTGCGCCGGGAAAAAAATAAAGAAGCTGACAGGCTTTCTAAAAGCGCCATTTCTGACATCTAATTTCAGCATCTAATTATATCAG
>DDHP01000021.1:54870-91107 GCA_002338145.1 Deferribacteraceae bacterium UBA1873
AGTTATGAGACCCTGAAACAAGTAATTGCTTACGGCAAATTTATAGGCTACAGGGTGACAGCAATGCAATTATTCAAAGCTCTTTTATTGTAAAAATGGGGTGATGCCAGAGAGAGAAATTGTGGTTTGCAATAATTCACAATTAGTATAGTATATTTCCTTAAAAAGCGAAAATATGTATATGGGGTAGGTATGAAAATTAATGAAATTCTTAAAAAAAAGAATTTGGTGGTATCTTTTGAATATTTTCCTCCTAAGAAACCTGAAAATGAGCATATCCTTTTTGAATCTATAGAGCAGCTCAGCAAATATAATCCTGACTTTGTTTCCGTAACCTATGGAGCTGGCGGCAGCACTCAGGATAAGACACTGGAGTGGACAAAAAAAATAAAAAATATTTACAAACAGAATGTTATGATGCACTTGACATGCATCGGTTCTACAAAAAACAGTATAATAAATATTCTTGAGGAACTTAAAGCAGAGGGTATAGAGAACATTTTGGCTCTTAGAGGTGACATCCCTGAAGGTACTGAGGATGTTGATTCGCTGTTTACTGATTTTAGGTATGCCTCTGATCTGGTAAAGCTCATAAAACATTATGAAAGACGTTTTTCTGTAGGTGTTGCCGGGTATCCTGAAGGACATATTGAATGTAGTTGTATAAAAGAGGATATTGAAAATCTGAAAAAGAAGGTTGATGAAGGTGCTGAATTTATCATGACTCAGCTCTTTTTTGATAACAGCTACTTCTATGATTATCTGGAAAGACTGGAAAAAAATAACATCAATCTCCCTGTTATTGCCGGAATAATGCCCATTATTAATATTAAACAGGTTATAAAATTTACAGATATGTGCGGTGCAACTGTACCGGAACATTTAAAGAAAAAAATGATGGATAAAGAGCCGGAAGATATGCTCAGGATAGGGGTTGATTTTGCAACGGAGCAATGCAGGGATTTAATCGAAAACGGCGTCACAGGTATACATTTTTATACACTTAACAGAGCCAGAGCCACAATAAATATACTGGATAATCTCCGGATTAACTGAACCCAATGATACGTTTAAACAGAGCTTTTTTTGTCCCCACATTAAAAGAAGCTGAAAAAATTTTCCCCGGGGTTTCTTTTTATAAAAATTCATATGGACTTCATTTCTGTGATTTAAAAGACGGAATGATTGTAGTCACAGGTATTGGCAAAAGTAACGCCACGTTTGCAGCATCAGTGATTTTTGCAGAATATTCATTTGAAATAGTCTATTTTATTGGAATCTGTGGCGCATATAAAAGCAGCTGTTTAAAAATCGGTGATCTTATAAGTGTTGAATATGATTATTTTGCTGACGAAGGTCTCCTTGACGAATCCGGCAATTATAGGTTGATTTCAGAAATGGGATTTCCCGTAGTGGATAATGGAAAGGATTTTATCATATTTGACAGGGCAGAGGGTATAACGGGTGTATCCGCTAACACGGTATCGTTTTTAAGTGGCACGGATTATATTGCGGACATTTATTCTATTAAGACAGGTGCTCACATTGAAAATATGGAGGGGGCGGCATTTGGTTTGGTATGCGAAAAATTCGGTCAGCGAGCTGTTCATATAAGATCTGTTTCTAATTACTGCGGTAACAGAGATGAGCAAAATTGGAATATTATGAAGGCTTTTGATTCACTTTATGACTATGTTAAGAGTCACCATACCTGAAAAATTGTGCTAAGCAGAAACGCAGATGTATTTGTTATATAAGAATAGAGATTCCTCGGCTCCACTCCCCCTGAGAAGAAAATGTCATCTCGACCGGAACGGAGCGGAGAGATCTCATTTATGCTATATGCTAAATAAATATGCAAATATGCTTACTATATTTTGTTACTTTGTGCATTTTTAGTATTCAACAGATAGTGATGCAAAAATAATGAAGATTATTGACTCTGGGATGATTTATTTTAAACTGTTATAAATCGTTAGATATGTTATAGTGAAGACATCGTTAGCTAAACCAAAAGGCAGGCAATATGACAGCAAATAATGATGTTCACAGAAAGGATTTTTTTCTTGTTGGTGTGGGTGCATCAGCGGGCGGCTTAGAAGCGCTGGAAAAGCTTTTTAATAACATTCCCGACAAAACCGGCATGGCTTATGTAGTTATACAGCATTTGTCACCGGACTACAAAAGCATGATGATGGAGCTTCTCAGCAAGTTCACCAATATGCGTTTAAGGCGTATCGAAGATTCTATGGAGATTGAACCAGATACGGTTTATCTGATTCCTCCGAAAAAAAATGTTGAGTTAAATGAAGGAAAATTTAAACTTTTGGACAGGCCTGATATTCATTCTTTAAATCTGCCTATAGATATTTTTTTTAAATCTTTGGCATACGAATACGGTGAAAAAAGTATCGGGATAGTTTTATCCGGTACAGGCACGGATGGGACACTTGGTGTACGTTCCATTAAAGAGTACGGAGGGCTTGTGATAGTACAGGAGCCGGAGACGTCTAAATTTGATGGAATGCCCCGAAGTGCTTTGAGTACAGGGATTGCTGATTATGTTTTATCGCCGGAGGATATCCCGTATCAGATTATGAAGTATATAAAGCATCCTGTTATTGCCAAATCAGTGAATGAGCCCCCCACCCCTCTTAAATCTGAGGATCATATGGCAAAGATTTATCAACTATTGAAAAACCGTTTCGGCCTTGACTTTACATATTACAAGAAAAGCACAATATACAGGCGTGTGGAGCGCAGGCTTGGCATCAAGCAGTTTTCGGATTTGGAAGATTATGTTGAATTCCTTAAAAATAACCCCGGTGAAATGGATAGTTTATACAAAGAGTTGCTTATAGGTGTAACAAAATTTTTCAGAGATTATGAGGCTTATGAGTTTTTAAAGAAAAATGTGGTGCCTGAAATAATACGCAGTAAATCAAAATTTGGTGAGAAGGAAATAAGGTGCTGGATTCCAGGGTGTTCGACAGGGGAAGAGGCATTTTCACTGGCGATAATTTTTTTAGAGCAACTGGAAGTTGAAGGTGTAAATCTGGATCTGAAAATTTTTGCAACAGATATAGATAAAGGCGCCTTAGACTATGCCGGTAACGGTTTTTATCCTGAAAGTATTGTTGCTGACATAAGTTCGGAACGTTTAATGAAATATTTTATAAAAGAAGGGGACTATTACAAAATTAATGATAAAGTCCGTAAAAAGGTTATTTTTGCTAAGCACAATCTTATTCAGGACCCTCCGTTTAATAAAATAGATTTGGTGTCCTGCAGGAATTTATTGATTTACTTTCAACCACTTTTACAAAAAAGGGTTCTTTCCTATATGTATTTTGCGTTGAGAAAATCCGGATATCTTTTTCTCGGCAGTAGCGAAACTGTGGGTGATATGGACTATCTTTTCAGAAATATACACAATAAATGGAAGATTTTTCAGAAAATAGGAGAAACCAATCGTCTTGTCCTGAGTAATTTACATCCTGGGATAGGTGATAAAGGTATGAAAGAGCATAGCGAAGTGGATCATTCCGGGTTAACGAGAGCGGTTAGCAAAGATGAGGATATAATTGAATCAGCCAAGGAAGCCGTTATCAGAAGTAACCTGCCACCGACGGTTGTGGTGGATGAGCACTACAATCTTTATTACGTGATGAATGATGCTGACAGGTACATAAGATTTCCCCGCGGTAAAGCTCAATTTAATATTTTACATCTTGTTCCCAAATCACTTTCTACATTGTTAAGTACACTTATCAATAAAGCGCAAAAAGAATGGAAAAAAACGGTGTACAAAAATATAGCAATGGATGATAATACATATATAGATTTAAAGGTGGAACCTTGTGAAACGGAAAAATCAGGGCGTAAATATTATCTTGTGATTTTCGAAGAGTCCAAAGTTAAAACCTATGATTTCGAGGATAGGAATGATGGTCATTATTCGGACGATTTGAAACAGAGAATTAAGGATTTAGAACAAGAGCTCAGCTATACAAAAGAGAACCTACAAGCTACAATTGAGGAGTTGGAAACGTCCAATGAAGAGCTTCAGACTACTAATGAAGAATTGCTATCTTCCAATGAGGAGCTGCAAAGTACCAATGAGGAGCTTCAATCTGTTAATGAAGAGCTTATCACCGTTAATGCTGAATATCAGAATAAGATAGAAGAACTGACAGAACTGAACAATGATGTAAATAATTTGCTGGCAGCAACAGAAATAGGAACAGTTTTTCTGGATAGTTCCCTTTGTGTGCGCAAGTATACATCGACTGTTTCCCATAATATTTTTCTTATTGAAAGCGATATAGGGCGTCCCATAAAACACATTTCTCACAATTTTATAGATATTAATCTCTATAATCTGTGTCTACATGTTTTCCAACAGAATGAAACTATTGAACGGGAAGTACGCACGAAAGATGGCAAAACCTGTATTCTGCGGATATTGCCATACCGAATATCCGAAAAACATATAAAAGGTGTTGTCATCACGTTAATGGATGTTACTGAGCTAAGTGAAGCAAATAATCAACTGCGAATGATATCCCAAGCAATAGAAATGAGTCCTTCTGCTGTGGTGATTACCGATGACAGCGGTAATATTGAGTATGTCAATCATTCTTTTGAAAATATTACCGGTTACTCTTTTAACGAGGTATATAATAAATCCACAAACATTCTTAAATCCGGTAAACACTCCAAAAGTTTTTATGATAAGCTGTGGAAGACTGTGTGTCAGGGTGATGTGTGGAAAGGTGAGTTTGTCAATAAAAAGAAAAATGGTGAATTATATACCGAGGATGCTGTGATTGTACCGGGAAAGGATGGAAACGGTAATATTGTGAAATTTGTGAAATTAGCCAATGATACTACTGCTCAGAAAGAATATATGGAGGAGTTGAGCAAAATTAAGTTATTTATGGAAAAGCTTGAGGAGCCTGTTTTTGTAATAAATTCAGATGCCAGATTCTCTTTTGTCAATGAATCCATGCAGGAATTTACAGGTTACAACAAAAATGAATTGATGAAAAAAACTATATATGATTTATGCCCTTCCTTTAGCAATGCTATGTGGGCACAGATCAGAGATGATGTAAAAGAGAAAGGGATTATTACCCGGAGCATTAAAATACGTAAGTCTGACGGAAGTGATGTGACACACGATGTCAAACTTATTAATACGGAAACGGTGGATGACCATTATATTTATTCAATAATAAACTGAAACTATTAAGCAAAGGAATGAAGCAATGGAAGATAGGGATCTTGTTTTTAAAAAGCTTAGAAACAGGGCTGAAAAAAAACTTGAAAAAATGGGTGTGGATGTAAGTGATCTGAATTTCAAAGATATGGACGAGCTTGTTCACGATCTTTCTGTATATCAGGTTGAGTTGGAAATTCAGAATGAAGAACTGAAAAACTCCCAGGTTCAGTTACAGGAATTAAAAGACAGGTATTTTAAGCTTTTTGATAAAGCTACTGTTGGCTTTGTTATACTGGATAAGGATATGATTATTAATGATGTCAACAATACTTTTGTTGATATCATAAAACAGGATAAAAGTGATTTAATCAATGCTCATATTTCTGTTTTTTTGGATAGCGATAGTTTTGTATCATTCTCAGAAGTTTTTACCGATACACTTAAAAATAAAAAAACGAATGAAATAAGTTTCCAGTTCAAAAACGGCAATGAGGAAGTTAAAAAGGTTGATGCCACCTTTTCTTATATTACGCTTTATAAGACGGAACAGCCCTGTGTTTTGATTACTATGAAAGATGTTACGGAACACAAAATCCTTGAAGAAAAATACCGGTTACAGAATGCTAAGTTCAAAATTATTTTTGATGAAGCCCCTGTGGGTATATGTGTTACGGATATAAATGGACGTTTCCAGTATGTGAATAAAACGTATACAGAAATTTATGGATATAGCAAAGATGAGCTTATCGGACAACATTTTACTATGGTAACCAGAACCGAAGACAAAGATTTCTGGGCAAAAAAACATGACAGATTTCTTATACATAATGAAGATGACCCCAGAGGAGAATGGGTGGTTCGCCGCAAAAATGGGGAACAAATCATTATACATGCTGAAGCGGTAAGATTTTTAGATGATGACGGACAGTATAAAAAAGCTACTTTTGTAGTGGATATTACAGACAGAATAAACAAAGAAAAAGAACTTCAGAAAGCTAAAATTCTTGCAGAAGAGGCCACCAAAACAAAAAGCAGATTTTTAGCAAATATGAGCCATGAAATGAGAACCCCTTTGAGCGGGATTGTAGGATTGGTTGATCTTTTGGCTGGGACAGATCTGACTTTGAAACAGAAAGAGTATGTCCAGCTTTTGCAGAAGTCTTCAAACCTTATGATGAATATTATCAGTGATATACTCGATTTATCCAAAATAGAGGCAGGTAAGCTGGATTTAAAGATAAGCACTTTTAAACTGAAGCAGGAAATTGTTAGTGTTCTGAAGAATCTTTCTTTGCGCATAGATCACAGCAAAATCGATTTTGTTGTGGATATGGATGAAAATGTACCAGATAAGGTAGATGGTGATTCAACACGTCTTAAGCAAATTATATTTAATATTGTAGGTAATGCCATCAAATTTACAGAAGAGGGTTATATTTCTGTCAGGATTGCTTCTTCCAATATTGACAGAAAAAGTGCAGTTGTCCATTTTATTGTGAAAGATAGTGGTATAGGTATGAAACAGGAGGAACTGGATAATCTTTTTGCCCCTTTTGAGCAGGGTCAGCAAACTCCTTTCAGCCAGGCAGGTACAGGATTGGGCTTAAGTATTTCCAGGTATCTTGTGGATTCAATGGATGGCAATATCTGGGCTGAAAGTGAACCTGGCCGGGGGAGTACATTTCACTTTACTATCCCCTTTGAAGTTGTTTTACCGAATGATCAGATTTTAAAGAACAGTCTCTCTGATGAGTTTGATAATTTGGTATCCATTGTCCTGGGCACTTCAGGACAAATTACTTCTAAAATTGGAAGCTTTCTTGAGTATGGGGGTATTACTCCTTACTTTTTTGAGGACCCTTTTGAAATGGCAAAATTTTTCAATAAAGAATGTACATCTGAGGTGTGTAATATTGTCGTTATACATAAACCTGGAGTTTTGGATGCTGTGGAATCTTTCAATATTTTTCAGGAAAACAAAGAAAGAAAATGTAAGATAAACAGTATTTGCATTTCACCGTTGCTTTCTCCTGAATATCAGAAAAGTGTTGACAAGTTGTTTGATAACCATATGACTATTCCGGTGACAAAGGCAGAATTTTACCAGACTTTGTTTAATTTTGTTCACGACATAGAAGATGGGGAAATTGAAGAGGAGAATGGAGATATCTCAGGACTGAAAATTCTGGTAGCTGAAGATAATGAAATAAATCAGATGGTTATGAAGGAAGTTCTCACCCATTTTGGCAGTGACTATTTGATTGCTGAAAATGGCGTAGAAGCTGTGGATGCTTTTAAAAAAGACAAATATGATTTAGTTTTGATGGATATAAGGATGCCGGAGATGGACGGCATTGAGGCTACAAAACTTATAAGAAATTATGAGAACGAAAACAATCTTGAATCTGTTCCCATAATTGCTTTGACTGCTCAAATATTCAGAGAGGAAAATGAAAAGTGTATGAACGCCGGTATGGATTATATAATAACAAAACCGATTAATATTTCAAAACTGGTAAAACTTGTGGATACTTACGGAAAGCAGAATAAAAAGCAAATAGCAGAGTCTGAAAATTCAAATAAAGAAGAATTGGAAGATGCATATGATAAAATTAAAAATATTCTTTTCAAAAACTACGGTCAGGAAATGATTGTCAGTCTGGTGGAACTTTTTCGCTCAAAGAGTAAAGAGTATATGCAGGAGATAGAAACTGCTTATCAAAACAACGATTTTAATGCACTGGAAGCCAGTGCCCATAAACTTAAAGGTGCAGTATCAAATTTTAGATATGACAAAGCCACAGATGCTGCGGCGAATTTGGAGCGGAAAGCACGGTATAAAGATGCAAACGATTTTGATTCGGGACTGGCTGATTTGAAACAATCCCTTGATGAACTGGAAAATATTCTGCAAATGCTTATTTCATCTTCTGAGTGAATAAACCAAACTTTTGCAAGCTGAATGAATTAGTTTTTCTTGTTATTTCTATATAAATTTAGTAAAGTTTGTCAAAATATTTGAAGGTAAAATCTATGCGGGATATGCTGAGAACTTGGTATAAAAAATATTTTTCCGATCCCCAGATTATTGTACTTATTCTTATCCTGTTAATTGGTTTTCTTTTTATCTTTTTTTTTGGTGAGTATCTTGCACCTGTGATTGCAGCTATTGTTATTGCGTATCTTCTGGAAGGTTTTGTTGCCTATCTTGAAAAGATAAAAATTCCAAGGATTTTTGCAGTAATCTTTGTTTTTGTTTTTTTTATGGCTTGTTTTCTGGCTGTGATTTTAGTGTTACTGCCTAATCTTACCAGAGAAGTGGCACAGCTTTTACAACAGTTACCGGAAATGATAAGAGGCATCCAGGGTGAAATAACAGCTCTTTTGCAGAGATATCCCGATATTGTTTCTGAAAGCCAGGTGGCCCAGCTAAGTGACTATTTAGTCCAACTTGCCAGTGAATATGGCAGACGGCTTGTAACGTTTTCTCTTTCTTCTTTCAAAAATTTTGTGGGGGTTATTGTTTATATGATTCTTGTTCCCATTCTGGTTTTCTTTTTTCTAAAAGATAAAAATAAAATAATCGGCTGGGTTACCAGTTATGTCCCTGATAATTCAGGTTTGGCTGCACAGGTATGGAAAGATGTTAATAGGCAGATTTCCAAATATGTAAGAGGTAAACTTATAGAAATAGTAATTGTCTGGGCGTGTACATTTGTGGTGTTTTCTGCAATGGGGCTGCAGTATTCTATGCTGATGTCTTTGCTTGTGGGATTATCTGTGATAATACCTTATATAGGTGCAGCTGTTATGTATATCCCCATTATTATTGTAGCGCTTTTTCAATGGGGGCTCACTGCCCAGTTTGCTTATATAATACTTGCTTATTCGATAATTCAACTGATAGATGGCAATGTTTTGGCACCTTTACTCTTGGCCGGTGTGGTTAATATTCATCCGATTGCAATCATTGTTGCAATACTTGTTTTTGGAGGAATATGGGGAATGTGGGGACTGTTTTTTGCAATACCACTGGCTACGTTGGTTCATGTGGTTATAAAGGTCTGGATTAATCAAATCATTGATGGTGAAGCAACTAACAAACCCTGACAACATCCAATTTAACAACGTTGGTTGCTGCTACAGTATGACTAAATCGAGTTGTGCAAAGGTCTAAGTGCAAAAGTTGTGATTCTGTAAATAATTATGGGAAAGCGATGGAAATTATTACTATGGTATTTTTATGTCATGAATGTTAGTATTATAAGCAGAAACGTAGATATATTTGTTATATAAGAATAGAGATTCCTCGGTTCCACTTCGTTCCACTCGCCCTGAGAAGAAAATGTCATCTCGACCGGAACGGAGCGAAGTCGAGGGGTCTCTAAGATTGTTTGACTAAATGTGCCCCCTCTTAATCTATCCCTAAAGTAGGGGCAGGGGTGACAGTTCTCTGTCATCTCGATGGAGTGGAGAGATCTCTTTGACTCAATGCTGTATGCTTAATAAATTAACTTAAATTTTGGAGAAGTACCTTATGGCTTGGTTTTTATCTTTGTCTCCAGTTATTCAGGCTTTCATTGCCACAATATTTACATATCTGATGACAGCTTTCGGTGCTGCCATGGTTTTTCCTTTTAAATCAATTAATAAAAAAGCTTTAAATGCAATGCTTGGATTTGCTGCCGGGGTTATGATTGCAGCCAGCTTTTGGTCTTTGCTTGCACCGGCTATTAAGATGGTTGAAGACAGTGGTGGGATTGCATGGATACCAGCTGTTGTTGGGTTTATCTCAGGAGGATTTTTTCTATGGGGCATTGATAAAATCCTACCTCATTTGCATTTGAATATGAAAAGGGAAGATGCAGAAGGAATATCCACAACATGGCAAAGAAGTATTCTGCTTGTTTTGGCAATTACACTGCATAATTTTCCAGAAGGTTTGGCCGTGGGAGTGGCTTTTGGAGCTGTTGGTGCCGGTTTGCCTTCAGCCACTATAGGTGGAGCTATAGCACTTGCTGTGGGTATAGGCATACAGAATTTTCCTGAAGGAGCCGCAGTATCCATTCCCTTGAGAAGAGAGAAACTCAGCAGGTGGAAAAGCTTCGTGTATGGTCAGTTTTCCGGTGTTGTGGAGCCCGTAGCGGGAGTTATCGGGGCTGTGGCAGTAATTTATATGAGACCTATGCTGCCGTATGCGCTTTCTTTTGCCGCCGGGGCTATGATTTATGTGGTAGTGGAGGAATTAATCCCAGAATCTCAGTTTGGAGATGATGTGGATTTATCAACTATTGGTGCAATGCTTGGATTTGCTGTAATGATGACGCTGGATGTTGCTCTTGGATGATATTTTGATGAGATGGGAAGGAAAATAATCTGTAATTATTTACAGGGTCAAACCAGACAGTTGTCATAGTTATTATTTATTTATACTGGGATAAAATTTTTTAGGTGGAATATGGAAAATATTTTTATCGCCCGTCAACCCATTCTCAACAAAGATCAGGCTTTATTTGGTTACGAACTTTTGTTCAGAGACAGCATGCATAACTATGCGAATGTTAAAGACGATGTATATGCAACATGCAAAACGTTAATAAATCTTTTTGATAATTTTGGTGTTGACAATATTTTGGGAAATTTTAAGGGATTTATTAATGTTTCTGAAGATATTATTATGCAGGATGTTATAAATATAATGCCCAAAGATAAGTTTGTATTTGAAATTTTGGAAACAACCAGGGTTTGTGGTAAGTTTATAGACCGTATAAAGAATCTGAAAAACGATGGTTATATTTTTGCTCTGGATGATTTTATTTTTACAAGAGATTATTTAGAAAATTTCGCACCTCTTTTTGGGTATGTGGATTTTATAAAAGTTGATATCCGGCAAACATCACCGGAAGGTGAGAAGGTGGAAAAAATTAATTTAGCCAGAGGAATGGAAAGAATTAAAAGTATTCCAACGAATTTTCTGGCTGAAAAGGTAGAAACCAGAGATGAATATTTGTTTTGCAGGGACTTGGGTTTTGATTATTTTCAGGGTTATTATTTTGCAAAACCCGCTGTTATGATTTCTAAGAATATTGATCCCTCACGGATAGTTATTATCAAACTTATAAATATGATAAACAAAGGTGAAAGTACTTCCAGAATAGTTGATGTGTTTAATGTAAATCCTGAATTAAGTTATAGTCTGCTAAGATTTATAAATTCGGCAGCATTTTTTTTCCGTTCGGAAATCAGGTCAATATCCCACGCAATCAGTCTGTTAGGGCTTAAAAACCTTCAAAACTGGCTTATTCTGCTGAGTTATGCCGGCAATAAAACACAGGGGATTGCATCCCCTGTGTTTCATGCTGCTGCTAGCCGGGCAAAATTGATGGAATTAATGACTGACAAAAAATACAAATCAAAGGATAAAAGGGAATCTGCATTTTTGGTGGGATTGCTGTCTTTTATTGATATCCTTTACAAACGCCCTATAGATGAATTACTGCAAAAGCTTAGTATAGAGAAAGAGATTTATAACGCTCTTATGTATTTTGAAGGATTTTACGGTCAATTGCTGGATATTTGTATTTTAGAAAATGAACAGAATTTTGGTGAGATGACAAAAAAGCTTGAGAATATAGGTTTTTCTGTTGATGAGTTTAATAACGCTAAATTGGAAAGTATTAGCTGGCTTAATAACCTGATTCGGAGTTTATAAAATATTTTGTTTTATTAGTTGAAAAATTGCAAATTGCTTTGCTATTCTGCAGCTTCTTCCCCCCTTTTCTATGGCAAAGTTTTCTGCTTCCTGTATCCATTCTTTATCTGTTGTGATACCGTATTTTTTCATGTAATGTTCTGCCACCGCAAGGTAATTTTCTTTTGTTATAGGATAGAATCCTATAACAAGTCCGAATCGTGAATATAATGATATCTGCTCGTTTATTTCATCTCTGGAGTACAAATCTGTGGTGTCCTGTGCCGTATCCTTTATTATATGCCTTTTGTTACTGGAGAGAGCATACATGCAGTTAAAAGGGGGATTTTCAATACCCCCTTCCAAAATTGACTTGAATTGCCTGTAGTTATGATCATCTTTATCAAATGAGATGTCATCAAAATAAAGAATAAATTTCAGACGGTTTTCTTTTCTTATTACTTGGTAGAGTATGTGCACATCAGATAAATTTGTGCTACCAAACTCCACAATCCTTAAGCCTTCTGAAAAATATTTCCCCAAAAAAAGTTTCAGCAACGATGATTTCCCACTTCCTTTTTCACCCCATAAGAGCATGTTTAAATGCGGTTTATTTTCAATAAGCATTTTAATGTTGGCATCTATTATGCTTTTTTGCTCCTCCAAAAAGAGCAAATCATCTTCTTTTATCCAGTCAATATCTTCAATGGGATACAGATTTGATTTATACCATCTAAAAGCTGGTGTTTTGTTTAGCTCCAATGACATTTTAGAGCATTTCCGCATATGTTTTTGCAAAATATGTAAGTATTAAATCTGCTCCTGCTCGTTTCATTGATGTTAATGTTTCTGTGATAATTTTTTCCTTTTCAAAATAACCTTTGTCAATGGCATTCATAATCATGGAATATTCTCCACTGACATTGTAAGCTGCCAAAGGAAGATTAAAGTTTTCCTTCATATCCCTGATAATATCCAGATAGGCAAGGGCAGGTTTGACCATGATGATATCTGCACCTTCTGCTATATCCAGTTCAGTCTCCCTGATTGCTTCCAGTCTGTTTGGAGGATCCATTTGGTAAGTTCTTCTGTCTCCGAACTGAGGTGTGCTTTCCGCAGCATCTCTGAAAGGGCCGTAATATGCTGAAGAATATTTGGATGAATAACTCATTATTGGTATATTTGTAAAATTATTGGAATCTAACGTATCACGTATTGCACCTATCCTGCCGTCCATCATATCGCTGGGGGCGATTATATCAGCTCCGGCTTTTGCGTGGGTAAGTGCTTCCATACACAGGTATTTTAATGTTTCATCGTTATCCACATCGTTATCTTTTATAATGCCGCAATGGCCGTGGTCAGTGTATTCGCACATACAGACATCGGTTATAACCATAAGTTTTGAAGTGTTTTCCTTTATCGCTCTTATAGCATTTTGGATTACTCCGTTTTCATTGTATGCTTCTGAACCCTTTTCGTCTTTATGATTGGGTATCCCAAATAGTATAATTGCAGGTATTCCCAGTTTTTCCAGTTGGATACATTCTTTTACTGTATTTTCGATACACATTTGAAATATACCTGGCATAGAGGGTATTTCTTTTTTTACGTTATTTTTCTCAGTGACGAACATTGGGTAGATTAAGTCGTCCAAACTTAACGTATTTTCTCTTACCATTCTTCTTATTGTTTCATTCTGCCTTAATCTTCTCGGTCTTATTGTTGAAAAATACATATTTCCCTCCAAAAATTTAAGATTTGTTAATTTCATTTATTAACGATACAATATTTTCCACAGTATATCTTGCCGGATATTCAGAGCTTATTCCGTGAGATTTTAGGTACTTATATGTTGTTTGTCCGATTGAGATTATGTGCTTAATTTTTATATCGGAAGATGAATTTTTCAGGAATCCTTCAGCTGCTGAAGGCGAAGCAAAAGTGACGCAATCGATTTTATTGTTAATGATAAAATTGTCCACAAAACCCTCATCGTAGTTAACATGTTGGGTTTCGTATACCGCAGGAGCTTCCACCACGGCGTTTTTAGATACCAGAAAATTTTTAAAAGTTTCTGTGCGTTTTTTAGGGCCGGGGATCAGAAATTTCATTCCCTGTATTTCTTTATCACGAAAATGTTGTATAAGTCCTTCACTGCTGTATACTTTGGGGATAATATCTGTTTTAAGTCCGTGTTCTTTTGCAAACTCAGATGTTTTAGCTCCCACAGTCACTATCTGTCCATAGTTTATTTTCTTTATATCTTTTAAAAAATATTTTATCGAATTAGCGCTCGTGAAAACAAGGTAGTCAAAAGCTTTATTTTTTATTGTGTATTTCAGTTCCACGGTTTTGATCATTGGAAGCAAAAAAGGAAAGTACCCATTCGAGGATAAAAGGTTTATAAATTCTATCGACTGTTCCGGCTGTCTTGTTATCAGAACATTATCTATTTTATTCTTCTTCATGATAAATATTATCTAATATCTTTTTACCGCCTGCTTCAAGTATATCTTTTGCCATGTTTTCCCCTGCTAATCCAGCATCTTCTGTTGGGCATTCCGTTTCTCTGTAAATGTATTCTTTTGCATCTAAAGATGCCACCATCCCCATGAGTTTGAGCTTGTCTGATTTTATCGTAGCAAATCCGGCAATAGGCACCTGGCATCCACCTTCCAATGTTTTCAGAAAAGCTCTTTCTGCTTTTGTCCGGATGTAGGTTTCTTCATCATAGAAAAAGTCCAGTATTTTTTTGATTTCACTATCTTTCTGTCTTACTTCAATACCTAAGGTCCCCTGACATACGGCGGGTATCATAATGTCTTCTGTTAAAGTTTGTTTGAGATGTTGAAAGAAACCTACCCTTACCAGTCCGGCTTTAGCAAGAACTATTGCATCGTACATGCCGTCTTCCAGCTTTTTTATGCGTGTGTTGATATTGCCTCTAAGATTTTCTATTTGTAAATCAGGCCTTCTTTTACGTATTTGAACCATTCTTCTCAAGCTACTTGTGCCTATAATTGCTCCTTCAGGAAGTTCATCAATACTATTGAATTTAAGAGAAAGAAAAGCATCGTATGGGGTTTCCCTCTTTGGTGTTACATAAAGCTCCATACCTTCAGGCATTACACTGGGGACATCTTTCATACTGTGCACAGCAATATCAGCTTCTCCTTCAAGTAATGCATTTTCAACCTCTTTAACAAAAAGCCCCTTTCCTCCAATTTTTGACAAAGGGGTGTCGAGTATTTTATCTCCTTTTGTTTTAATCTTTTTTAAATCAACCGTTATATCCGGGTATTTTTTCTGAATTTCATTTTTTATAAAATCTGCCTGCCAAACTGCCAATTGGCTGCTTCTTGTTGCGATAGTAAGTTTTTTCATTTTTTCTCCTCAAGGTTGAATATTGTTTCCACTGCTTCTGTTAGAGTGTATTTATTTTTGCTTGTACCTTTATTCTTTAGGTTTGTAAGCGGTGTATGAAGGAGTTTGTTCATATAGGCGTTGATTAACCCGTTTAACAGCTGCTTTGTTTTTTCATCCTGTATTTTTGCTTTATTTATAAATCGTTCCAGCTCCAGCTCTTTAATATCTTCAAATCTTCCTCTCAGTCCCTTTATTACAGGCACTATTTTTAGTGACTCAATCCATTTCTCAAATTCAAGAGTGGCATTTTCTACTATTTCCATTGCCTTAACAGCCTCTTTTTCTCTGGCTTTTTTGTTTGCTTCCACTACGGATTTTAAATCGTCAATATCATACACATAAGTGTTTTCGATATCATTGATTGCGGGGTCTATATCCCTTGGGACAGCTATATCTATGAAAAACATAGGCTCATATTTTCTTGAAGACATTATGTCCTTCACTTCTTTGTGCCTAAGAATGTAATCCTGAGCGCCGGTTGAGCTTATTACAATATCTGTTTTATTTAAATGAGCTGTGAATTCTTCAAAGTTTACAGCTTTTCCTTCTATTTCCTCTGCCAGTTTTTCTGCCCTTTGAAATGTTCTGTTAGTTACCAGTATGCTGCCTATATCCGCTCCTCTGAGGTGCTTTGCGGCAAGTTCACACATTTCTCCTGCCCCTATAATCAGAGCGTTTTTGTTTTTCAAATCGCCGAAAATCCTCTTAGCCAGTTCAACAGCTGCATAACTTACTGAAATCGGATTTTCTGAAATACCTGTGTGAGTTCTGACCTTTTTGGATGTTTTTATGGTAAACTCTTCAAGTTTTTTTAACATTTTGTCCATTTTGCCATGTATTCTGGCCAATCGGAAACTTTCTTTTATCTGACCGAATATCTGTGGCTCACCCAAAACGAGGGAATCCAGCCCGGATGCAACTTTAAAAATATGCTTTATTGCATCTTCACCGCAGTAGATATAGGTATGTTTTCTGAGTATTTCATAATCAACATCGTTTTCTTCTGAAATTATATGCAGAATATTTTCCACATTGCACATAAAGTCATCAGTTACAATATAGTATTCCACTCTGTTACATGTGGAAAGTATCATTGATTCGTAAATTCGCTCATTTTCCAAAATCTGGGAATAGTAAAAAGGGAGCTTTTCTTCGTCAACAGCAAGTTTTTCCCTTAAATCCACAGGTGCAGTATTATGATTCAGTCCTAAAACAGCTAATTGCATTGTTTATCCTCTTAAAAATAAAGCTACACCGAAATACATTATTACAACGCTTATGAAGCCCACAATACTCCACAAAGCGGAGCCTCTCGGTGCCAGTCCTTTTGTGTATCTGATGAGTGTAATAATACCAAATATTATCCATGTGATAAAAGCAAATACTAATTTGGCAGAAAGTACTAAAGTCCCCTCCCATTCGTACAGCCCCCATATAATGCCGGCAATTAATCCTATAGTAAAGAAAGCAAAACCCATATTCAGGGAGTTTTTGTTCAGGTTGTTAATTATATTCAAAGGGGGAAATTTGGAATAAACCAGCCCAAAATTTTTGTTTTTTAGCTGGTTTTCCTGGATAAAATACATTATACCCGAAATTGCAGCAAATAAAAAAAAGGCCGAACCAAGCACTGTAAAAGGTAAATGTATGTAAAGCCAGAAGCTTGTTGCCAAATCCCTGCTTGTGGAAACATCTTTAAGGGCAAAAGTGAACAGCCCCAGAATTATAACCACAGGCATTATTAAAAGCAAAAGGGAATGTCTTTTGTATTTGAGAAATAAAAAAATATAAACCACAATAAGTGATGCTGTCAGTAAAACAAAAACATTGCTCAGTGTTTGTGAAGGGAATGATCCGCTTGTTATCCATTCAATGATGATATCAGCAATGTTTAGCAAAAATCCGAATAAAGCAAAGATATTGGCAACACTGCCCAGCTTTTCATATTCAAGAAAAAAATACAGGACAACATGCAGCAAGGAAAGCATGTATAATAAAACAACTATATCGTATATCATCTCATCCTCCGATGATTTGATGTAAATCAGCATTACCTGTTAAATATTTAATAAATCTTGTTGCAAATGCAATAGATTTTATAGTACAGCTTAGTATATTATGTAAAGGATTAAAAGCAAAAAAATAGCTTTGATTTAATATGGAAATTTAATGTTTGTTGCTGGAGTATAAGTGAAAAATAAAAGAATAGATTACAGAGAGCTTTCTTCACTTCTCATACAAAGTTGGACTGTCAGCTGGCCTATGATTCTGATTATGGCTTTTCAGTTTTTTATCAGTCTTACAGATGTGTTTATTGCCGGTAGAATAGGAAAGAATGTCCAGGCAAGTGTGGGTTTGGTTTCACAGGTATATTTTATTTTTATAGTGATAGCTACTGCTTCCAATGTTGGTACGGTTTCCATTATTTCAAAACTATACGGTTCCGGTGATAGGGAAAGATACAGGAATGCTATTTATTCCATTTTGCTTACAATTTTTATAGCCGGAATTTTCTTGACTGTGCTGGGTGTGATTTTGTCCCCTGTTATTATCAATATGCTTAATGTGCCCCAGAGTATAAAAACAATAAGTATTCCTCTGACACAGATATATGCTTTGGGGGTGGTGTTTCAATACGTTCTTCTTAATACAAACGGGATTCTCAGAGCAAGCAAAATGGTTAAACACACTCTGTTTACCATGTTTGTTGTCTGTGTAAGTAACATTTTGCTGAATTTTTACTTTGTTTTTTATACTCCGCTGCACTATAATGGTATTGCAGCATCCACAACTGTAAGTATTTTTATAGGGGCAGCGATTAACTATGCCTTTGTGAGAAGCATTATAAAGGGGGGTGTACAATACGTTTTTTATTATGTTAAACGTATTCTGGATATAGGCTGGCCGTCAGCTTTGGTTCAGATAGGCTGGCAGCTGGGAACTATGTTTTTATTTATAATTATAGGCAGTCTGCCGGAAAAAAATGTAGAAGTTATGGCCGCTCTTACAAATGGAATACGTATTGAGTCGGCTATATTTTTGCCGGCTTTTGCTTTTAATATGGCAAATGCCGTTATTGTGGGAAATCTGCTGGGCGAGGGTAATAAAGAAAAAGCCTTTAAAAGTGGTTTGGTCACCGCTTTTATGGGGGTTGCAGGTGTTACTGTAATGACAATTCTGGTTGTATTTTTTGCCAGAGATGTTTCAGAGATTTTGTCCAAAGATCTAATAGTTATTAATGAAAGTGTTTTATATATATACATTAGTATGATTAGCGAGCCTTTTATGGCTTTTAGTGTTATTTTAGGCGGGGGACTTAATGGTGCCGGTGATACAAAAAGTGTGATGGTTCGGATTATAATGGGTATGTGGCTTGTCAGAGTACCACTGGCTTATATTTTGGGAATAGTTCTGGGATTTGGGGCTGCAGGAATCTGGTGGAGCATGAACGCTTCCATTTTGTTCCAGATGATACTGATTGCAAGAAGATATTTTAAAAAGGAGTGGCTGAGTTATGGAGTGTGAAAAACTGGATTTAAAACATATGGATTTATTACATGAAAGGTTAAAAAACATTAGTACGCCTATGGCTGAATACAGCTTTGCCAATTTGTATCTGTTTCGGAGAATTCATGATTATGAGGTAATACATGGCAAGGATTTGTTTATCAGAGGAAAAAGTGTGGACGGTTATACCTTTATTATGCCAACAAAAAATATAAATGAGATAAATATGGACTATTTGAAAGAAATGGCCGAAAGTGTGGATTTTGTTTTTCCTGTGGATAAAGAATGGCTAAATTATTTCGGTGAGCATGCAGATTATTACAATTTTGAAGGAGACACCGATTATATTTATACTGTTGAAAAAATCAGCACATATAAAGGCAGAAAACTTCATAAAAAAAGAAATCTGTTAAAACAATTCCTGCAGGAGTATTCCTTTGAATGCAGACCGTTGGTGGATGATAATGTGCAGGATGCCTTTTATATTTTGAATAAATGGCAGGATGATATCGATTTACCTCCTGAAGAAACGGATTTTTATTCCTGTAAGGAAGCTTTGGAGATGCATGAAAAATTAATTTTATGCGGGCTGATATATTATGTCGATGGAAAGCCGGGTGGTTTTATCATGGGGGAGGAACTTAATGATGAGACATTTGTCATGCATTTTGCAAAAGGTATAAAGAACTATAAAGGTATATATCAGTTTATTTACAATGATTTTGCCAAACGTTTACCTAAAAAATATAACTACCTTAATTTTGAACAAGATCTTGGAAAAACAGCCTTGCGAATTGCCAAATCATCCTATGTCCCGGATATCATGTATAAAAAATACAGGGTCAAATCCTGGTGATTACACTTTTATTAGAGCATATGAACAATATCGGAAGACGCAGTGGGGTATGTATATACGCTGTTTTTCATTTGGGTGGCGGTTAAGCCGTTATTAATTGCAAAGCTAAAAAGGTTTATAACGTCTTCGCAGGCATTTCCAAGCAAATGTGCCCCCAGAATTTTGTCTGTTTCGATATCTTTTATTATTTTGAATCCCGAATATTTTTCTCCGGTTCTGTAAGAAGTGAACCAGTTGGCAGTTTCCTGAAATCTAGATTCATATTTGTATCCGGCTTTGTCTGCTTCCGTTTCGTTCATTCCCACAGAAGCCATTGAAGGTATTGTGAAAACAGCAGATGGAATATTTTCATAAGAAGGTTTTTGGTGATTACCGTTGATAATATTGGCTGCTGCGATTCTGCCTTCCATAGCAGCTACAGTTGCAAGATATGCACCATCTGTGGATGAAACATCTCCGGCTGCATAAATATGACTGTTGGCTGTATTTTGCAAATATTCGTTAACGTTGATCCCCGATTTATCAAAATCAATGTTCCCCTTTTCTAACTGCATATTGTAAACATTTGCTGTCCTGCCCGCACCATGTATTACCATATCTGCTTCGATTTGCTTATTTGACGGAGAAAGACTTGCAGTATAAACTGATTCTTTTTGTTCTATATGGGAAACCCTGTTGTTAAGTATTATTTTTATTCCGGAGGATTCTGCGGCTTTACTTATTAAATTTGCCAAATCTTCGTCAAAAGCTTCCAGTATTCGGCTGCCTGAATGTATTATTATGCTTTCCGCTCCGGCTCTCGCAGCTGCCTGGGCGAACTCCAGTGAAATAAATCCGCCTCCGACAAAAATTATTCTGTCAGGCAAATCCTTTAGTGCCAGAAAATCGTCGCTGCTGCTCATTAAATCGGCTCCTTCAAATGGTAGTTTTGTTGGTACGGAACCGGTGGCAATAAGAATATTTTTTGCTCTGATAAATTTGTCACCAATTTGTACAGTATTACTGTCTGTAAATTCCGCATTTCCGCTGAAAGAGTCTATTTTCAAATGACTTAGTGAGTCCTCGATTTGCGAAGGGATACATTCAGTATATCCACATTTGTATTTGATTAGGTTTTGCCAGTTGATTTTCATATCACCGGTAACGACACCTTTATCTTTCATTCTGCCAAACCAGTCGTATAATTCTGCAGCTCCAAGAAGTATTTTTTTAGGATCACTTCCTCTTAACGGACAAGTGCCTCCATAAGGCTGGTTATCAACTATTGCTGTTTTTAGATTATTCTTGGCGCACTCGATTACTGCAGTTGTTCCCGCTACGCCGGAACCTATGGCTAAAAAGTCATAAGTTAACATATTACTCATTTATGATTTCTCCTTTTTTGCAATGTTATCTCTTTCAGCTACAAGATGATCTATTAAATCATTTAACGGCCAGTGAATGTTATGTTCGGTTACCATCGCATACATTGTCGAAGGCAGCCCGGATTGTTTAAAGTTTTGAATGAAATCATAGATTTTATCATTGGAAACATTGTGGAAAAGTATTAATCTTTCCCGGGTTACATTTCCGGTAAACTCATCAGTGGCAAAGAGCAATTGGGATACCTTTTTTTCGGACTGCTCTTTATAGATATTTAATGGCTCCGGCAGGTCATTATCTAAGCACAGCCCTTTTAAAAACTTGTGTTCCATTCTTCCAAAACCACAGGATATTATAAATTCTTCATTACTAAGATCACTTACCATAAATGTCCTCCCTTAAAAGGTTTTTTACGGGTATTGATACTCTAACATTTTCCACTAACGATAGATCTATATTTTCATGTATAAGTGTATCACACTTTTTATGCATTGTATTGAGATTATCTCCATAAGGAGTAAAGATGGAGGACATGCCCCCAAACTTAAACTTTCCTGTTTTCCCTGAGGCGTTACAAAGTACAAAAAAACATTGATTCTCAATAGCCCTACTTCGGCACATTCTGATTAACTGGGATATACGTTCTTCCGGCCACTCGGCAGGTAGAAAAATTATTTCAGCGGATTTTCTGAAATAGTTTCTGAAAAGTTCGGGAAATCTGATATCAAAACAGATACCGGCTCCACAGGTTAAGCCGTCTATTGTAAAAATTCCCGGGTTATTACCAAAGCAAAGGTGCCTATCCTCTTCCATAACGGGGAAAAGGTGCACTTTGTCATATATAAAACGTGTTTTTCCATTTTTGTGGATAAAAAAGGAGTTATAGTATCCACCATCATTTTTTCTTATTATACTGCCGATGTAAGTATTAGTTGCCGGCAGATGATTCAGAATATTAATATGGGATTCATCCTGTTTATAAATAAGCTCATAGTTAAAACCTGTGGTAAACAGTTCGGGAAGGATAATCAGACTTTCGCTTAAATCCTCGGTTAGTCGGATTACTTTGTCAATATTCTTTTTTATACTGCTTTCTATTTTCATTTGCAGTAGGTTAATTTGCACTCTCAAGCTCCTGTACATTAAGATTATTACATATTTTTTGGAATTTATCTCTTATAAAACTGTGACAGGTGAAGAAGATGATTTGTCTGTCACTGGCTAACTTATCAAGGGTCTTTATAAAAGATGATTGTCTTTCATCATCGAAGTTTATTATTGTTTCATCAAAAATAAGGGGTAGCCTGAAATCTTTGTCAATCATCTGAATATATGCCAGTCTTAAAGCAATATACAGCTGGTCTTTGGTGCCGGCGCTGAGTAAAAAAGCATATTTTTGTTTCCCTTCGTTGTCGGTTAAAATAAGGTTATTGTTATAGTCGATTTTTATCCTTGTATACCTGCCTGAGGTTATTTCGCAAAGATAATTAGACGCAATGTTCAGCAATTCCGGTTGGCTTTCTTCTTCAAATTTTTTTACTGAATTTTCGAGGATTGTTCTGGCTGTCATAAGAGTTATATACTCCTGTATATTGTCTTTCAGCCGTTTAGTATAATTATTTTTGTGTTTGATTGCTTCCTGCAACTGATCTTTGCTGCTCAGACCTGATATAATTTCCTCTGTTTTGGCTTTTTCTGCGGTGAGCTCGTTTATTTCCTCTCTCAGGTTTTCTATTGACTTTCTGAGCTTCTCAGCTTGTACTTCAAGTGTTGAGTAGTCCTGTTGAGCAAGCATCTTTTCATAATCCTCAAATGTTATACCGTAGCGTTTTTTAAAAACGGTTTTCTCTGTTTGCAATTCAGTACATTTATCTGCATATTTTTCATTGATTTTATATGCTTTTTCCGCTTCATCTATATTTTCCAGCTTATACTCATTTAACAATTTTTCATATTCTTCTTTTTGGGTGTTGATTCTTTGCTCCAGAAGGTGTTTGTCTTTTTGACTATCTTTTATTTGGATATTTAAACGTTTCAATATCTGTGATTTTTCATTAACTGTTTTTATAAAATTTTCAATCTCAACTATATCCGTTTTGATATCATTTAAACTTAAACCTATTTCAGCCATATCGTTTTTGATTTCATCAGTCATTGCTTCAAGTTCGCCGCATTTTTGTTTGTAAATATGAATATTGTAAAAAAAACTCTGTATTTGCATTTTGTTGAATAAAAGATAATCCAGGTTATTGATACTGATTGTTTCCTGGTTGTGTTCCTTTAGAATATCATGGAATTGCTCTGAAATACTGTTTAAATTGCTTGTGATTTTTTTATATTCATTATCCAGGTTTGTAATTTCCTGCGAAAGTCTTTTTCTTTCAAAGCTTAGGGTTTTTAGCTTGTTGTTTTTCTGATGAAAATCACTGAAATACAGATTGGCAGAATCTTCATTACTAAAGCTATATTTGTCCAGAATATAGGCTAAATTTTCGGCAAAAGCTTCTGCTTCTTTTTCCAGGGTCTCGGTGTCAAGCTGTATCTTTTGGAGTGTGGAATGTACTTGGTCATTTTTATTTTTTTTCTCAACCATTTCAAAATATATCTGTTCTAAGTTTGTCAGCGATATATTTTTCTCCTGAATATCCTTTTCCAAAGCCTGTAATTTTGTAATATTTGTTAAAATTTTTTCGACTTGAGTAAGGCTGTCATGCAAGGTGTCTAAAGTTATCCCCAGTTTTTTGTTTTGTATATTTATTTCGCTTTTTTTATTGTTTACCTTTTTCTTATGGCTAACATATCGAATAATATCAGCCAGCATTCCTAAAGGAATGAATATAAATGTCCAGAGCAGGGCAGGAGATTTTGAAAAAAAAGAAGAAAAAGCGGTAAAAAGTAACAGCGAAAACAGCAGCGATCCAGCAGTAAAAAATATATTATTAGAAAATCCGTGCTTATCGGTTAAATCCAGATATTCTCTTATATTCTTTTTGTGTTGCATCAGTTGGTCAGCTTTGTCCATAAACGGTGCAAATGGTTTTATTTCCTCATACAGTGGGTATTTTGTCTGTAATAGTGAGAAAAGTTTTATATCAAAATCCTGGATTTGTTTTTCAAGCCTTGTTATGGTATCTTGATTTTTTTCAATTTGACTGTTTTTCTCGTTTAATTTATCAATAAGTTTTTTGTAACTTTCATAATCTTTTTCTATTTCATCAGGGGGATAAATCATCCCCTCTTTCAATTCTGAAATATTGCTATCAATGTCTTTAATTTGTTCCTGTTTTTCATTTAAAAGTTTTTTTGTATATTTCAGTTCCTGGTTGTTTTCTTTGTACTCTTTATTTATATTAATTAATTTTTCCGCCGAAGGATTCTCTAATATTTCCGGGGTTATATAATTTATATTCAGATTTTTGTATATTTTGTTCAGATTTTTTTCGGCATCTTTTGCATTCTTTTCCAATTCACTGATTTTATCCTGTTCATTTGCGGATACCTGTAGTTTTTTGAGAATTTGTTCATATTTTGTTATATCTACAGGGCTATATTCCTGCGATTCTATTTCATATTCCATCTGAAGTTTTTTTATGCTGTCTTCAATGTCATCAAGTTTATGTTCGCTAAGTTCAATACTATTGTAAATATCTTTTAATTGTGAAAAAGTTTTTTCATCCACAAGTTTTTTCCCGCCCAGCGTTTCCGCCTCACTCTGATTTCGTTTTATGCTGCAGTATGTTTCGAAAGGTTCCATATTTTTTTGGAGTTTTCCAAGTTCTGTGTTACTAGCTTTGAGTTGCTCCTTTTTATCATTAAACGTATCTTTTAGTATTTCATAATGCATCAGGATATCTTTATTACGATTCATCTCTAAGGTAATTTCTTTTATTTCTTTGTCTGCTTTTCTGATAAGTGAAATATACTTATTAATGGCGGGTTTTTGTCCTCTGGGTTTGTACAGATTGTTGATGGATTTATCGATGTTTTTAAATATATCGTTGATGTTTGTTTCAACGCCGATTCCGGTGGCTGTTAATATGGCATTCTTTTCATTCCCAAAAATTTCTTTATATTTAATGTTAAACAGTTCGTCCTGCCCGAAGGCATATATTTTCTGGAAATTATCCTCAGATACGTAGCTGCTGAGGTTTGAGAGCGGCGTATTTTGTGGTATAATTTCCCTTTTATTATCAGATAATTTAACAGTTACACTTTCATCTTTTACAGTTAATACAGCTTCGCATTCCACTCCGTCGTATCTTTTGGCAGGATGTTTTTTGTCAAAGTTATAGAACTGATATCTGAGCAGGTTCATAAGGGTAGTTTTCCCGGTTTCATTATCTCCGAATATCAGATTAATTTTGCCGTCTTGGAAAAAAAGGTCTTTGTCCTTGAAAATACCGTATTTTGTTATGTAAAGACTGTTTACAAAGGTACTCACCTGTCATCCTTCAGCATTGAATATAAAACGGACAGAGCATCACGTTTTATAGAATTGAAGTCTTTAATATCCGTTTCAGAATACTCATTTAATACTTTACTGTCCAATGGTACATCTTCAAATTCCATTGCTTTAAAAATTTCGGTTATTGTCTCAAACAATCCTTTATTTTCTGCAATTTGCTCCGGTGATATTTCCGAAAGGCTTTTATCCTCAATGTTCGCTATTCTGCCGGCTTCATACAGATAACCGTCAGCAATATGCTCCAAAATCTCTTTTTTAACAGACGGTGTTACACATCCTGTGAGTTTTATATTGTGGGCTATATATCTATTTTTAATCTCTGTTTCTGTTTTTGATACAGTTTCTTCTATCAAACTGTTTACTTCTAAAATATCTTCAGATTCGGAAATATCGATATAACTTTCCACCAGTGTTGCCACTGAAGGGGAAAATATTTTTTCAAAACGTTGATTACTGCATAATTTCACCAGATAAAATCCTTTTTCACCTGTTTCGTTATGCCTTGTGGGAAGGGGAGATCCCGGATAAACAAGGTTATTCTTCGCTTTTATCCATTCGCTTTTTTTGTGTATATGGCCCAGGCTAAAGTATGAAGCTGCTGAAATCTTTTCATATTCGTCAAATGAAGAGGGGGCATAATTTTCATGTATACTACCCAGCTCTTCTATGTTTGTATGAAAACAGAATAGGTTTGCTTTACTCAGATTTTCAGTTGGGAAAACAGAAAGCATTCTTTTTTTTAACGCCTGCTCATAGAAGCTGAAACCGTGAATGGCCAAATCTTTTTTATAAAATGTATGCCAGTTTTCAGGGAAGATATAAAAATTTTTCTCTCTTTTGAAAGGTCGGTAAAAAGCAGGTATGTAGTAGTCATGGTTACCACATGCGTAATAAATATCGATATTGTCTGCATTTAATTCTTTTATAAAATCGAGAAAAAGCTTTTTTATCGATACTTCAACATCGTGATTATTAAATGTGTCCCCGGAAAATAAAATAAAATCCACATTGTTCTGCCTGGCTGTTTCAGCGATTTCTTTTAATAAATCACTGTATATGGTAAGTGAGCTCTCCGGATAAAAATCCAACCCTCTGCCCAAATGCAGATCGGCGGTGTGAATAAAATTTATTCCCATACACTATACATTCCAATAGGTTGTGGCCTGATCTGTTATAAGCTGCTCCAGTATTAATTTTTCATTTTCCTGTAGGCAGTTTTTGGAAACGCACTTTTTTTGTTCCACAATGCTGTCTTCCACAAATATTGGAGCTTTCAGCCTAAGACCCAATGCTATTGCATCAGAAGGTCTGCAGTCCACATGACATTGTTTGCTGTTGTGCTCAAACTCAAGTTTTGCCTTGTAAATGTGTCCGTCCACGTCGTAAATTGTAATTTTTTCGATATCAACATCGTCAATTACTTTAAGGACACCTTTAAAAAAATCGTAAGTAAGAGGTCTTGGGGATTTAATTTGATTAAGTGCCGTATAAATTGCCTCTGCCTCAAAAACCCCTATATTGATAGGGAGATAAAAGCTTTTGTCCTTTGCTTCCAGTATTAATAAGTATCTTGAAGTTAACGGTTCCTTCATTACGCATTTAGCTACCACTTCAAACATCTATTGCCTCCGATTGTTAGTTATTAATGTGAATTCATTTATATTTGTCCCAAAAAGACTGTTTTTCTTGGCTTCCGTAACCTTAACATTTACAATGTCTCCGGGATTTAAGGAAACGTTGCTGTTAAAATTAATTATTCTATTCTGTCTGTTCCTGCCGGAGTATATATCCACATCCATCTTACTCTTTCCCTCAACAAGTACTTCACATACTTTCCCGATGTATTGTTCCAGTAATTTTGAAGTTATTTCGGATTGTACATTTAGAAGCTTGTTGAGCCTCCGGTTTTTTTCTTCTTCAGGTATACTGTCTTCAAATTCTGCGGCGGTCGTCCCCGGTCTGGGAGAATATTTAAAGGCAAACACTGATTCATATTCAATTTCCCTTAACGCGCTGAGGGATTTTTCAAAGTCCGCCTCTGTTTCGCCGGGAAAACCTACGATAAAATCTGAGGAAACAGCAATGCCGGGTATCTGTTCTTTAGTTTTCAATATCTTCTCTTTATAGCTTTCATATGTATATTTGCGGTTCATTTTTTTTAGTATGTTATCGGCACCGGATTGAAGGGGTAAATGAAGATACTCACAGATACTGTCAATATCCTTCATTGCCGATAACAAATCATCAGAAAAGTCTTTTGGATGCGAAGTAACAAACCGCAATCTTTGTAAGCCCTCAATTTTGTTTATCATATATAAAAGTTTGGGAAAATTAATGTTTTCGTCAAGGTTTTTTCCGTATGAATTGACATTTTGTCCTAAAAGAGTAATTTCCTTTACACCGGAATGAACAAGATACTTAGCTTCGTTAATTATTTCGTTAGATTTTCGGCTGATTTCTCTGCCTCTGACATACGGAACGATACAGTAGGAACAGTAATTATTACAACCTTTCATGATTGTTAAGAATGCTGATGTCCCTGCATGCCTTGTGAATGTATCAATGCTGAGGTTTTCATCCTTTATTTCAATATCCGATACCTTTTCGCCGGAAAGCACAAGGTCTAAAATATTTTCCAGTCTGCTGACAGCTTCTGTCCCTATGACAAAGTCAACATATGGATAATGTTTTAAAAATTTTTCACCTTCCTGCTGTGCTACGCATCCGCATATTCCTATTTTAAAGGAGGGATTCCGGTTTTTTATTTTTTTTAGTCTTCCGATTTCACTCACTACTTTGTGATGAGGTTTTTCTCTAACACTGCATGTGTTTAAAATAGCAAAATCAGCATTTTGGGGTGTTTCAGATTTGCTGAAACCGTAATTGTTAAATACGGATAAAATCCTTTGGGAATCATATTCATTCATCTGACAACCAAATGTTTTTATATATACCTTGCCCATCACTCTCCCTGTATTTATTTATTTTTCAGTATAGTTTTTCAGTATTTGTATTTGTTTTTGAGCCTGGTCATACAACGTGCTCTTTTCTGATACCTGAGCTAACCAGTAAATGGCATCTCTTACCACATGATCCTCTGCTTTTTTAGATGAAATAATTTTAGCATACCTTTCGGTACCTATTTTAAAGGCTATTTGATCTTTCAGCTCTCTCGTTTCACTGTTTTGATTGGAAAGATTATTAAGATATTCAAAAGCTGCTGTATACTGTCCTTCTTTCGCAAGTTTAACAGCTGTGTCGTAAAACTTTGAGGGGATAATTTCCATGATTTTATCCAAATCTTTTTCAACTTGTTTTCTTAGTGTGTTTACTTTTTCAATATTGTGTGCATCGGATGGGATACTCAGAATCAATCCATAACTTTTGGATATATAGTAACGTGCTTCGCTATAATTCTCTTCAAAAAAATGTCTCATTGCCGTTTTGTGAAATTCCTTTGCTTTTTTGTACTTTTCATTGCTGGACATAATTTTGTTTATTTCCGTCTTTAACAATAAAGCCGGCCGGTTAAGACGATCTTCCTTTAAAGCTTTATTTACAAAATCCAGGGCCTCTTTATAATTTTGTTCCTTAAATGCCTGTTTTGCTTTATAATAGTAATCGTAGCTTTGACTCATAGCAATATAAACAATGAGGGTTATTATTATTCCGAAAGCAAAGATAATAACAAGATATTTTTTATTTTTCATTATCGAAAAGCCTTTCTTTTAAAGATTTGTCTTTGATTCTGTTCGCTGTTTTCCTGGCTTTTTCTTCATTGCCAGAGAGAATGTAGGCTCTGGTTTTAGTATAAAGTGAGCTGTCACTTTCATCATTTTCAAGTAATGTTATGACGTTTTGAGGTTGTCTGTTTTTAATAAAAATTTCTGCCAGCTTCAGCTTATTATCACATTTGGAAAACATAGACAATATCTCATTGTCATAAAGATCTGCCGTAATAATATGTTCTGCGTATGTGCAAAATAAGTTGGTGTTATTATTAAATTCTTCTTTGATAAAATTTTTTGTATTGGTGTTTCTGTTATTTATAAAACATGAAAGTTTAGCTTTTAAGTATTTTCCGTCTTTATTATTGTAACAGCTGTCTATGATTTCACAGTTAAATTGCCGACCGAGATTTTGATAACTTTCAATGGCTCTGCAGTAGTTACTGTTTGAAATATTATAAAATTTTCTGTTTGTTTCAAAGGAATAAATAAAATTTTCATACTGGGATACGTCAAAAAGTCTTTTAAGAGCATAGTTTACAAAATCATCATCTTTGTATTGCGAATATACGTTCCAGAAAATATCGTAATATCCGTTATTGTAGAAAAAACTTCCTATATATTTAAGTATATTTTTTTTTAGATTGGAGAAATCTGTTTTTTTTGCGATTTCATACGCTGCTTCGGGCTTGTTTTTAAGTTTTATTATAAAAGCAGTTTTTATATTAGGGTTAAGATTACTTTCTGCTACCGACTGTACCAATTCCTCCGGTATTTTACATTCGGAATTAAGATAAATAGATGCCAGAACATCATTTATATTTTCCTGTAAATAATCCAATGCTTTTTTACAATTTATCTCTATTAGTATAAACATTTTATCTTTTATCATCTGGCTGTGATTAAATCTGTCATCCTTTACTGTTTCAATATCCTGAAAGTGTGCGTATGCTTTCTCATAGTTCCTATTTTTTAAATAGATTTTATATAACACATATTTGGCAAAATTTGTCTTAGCAGAATCATTGCTGTCGGTAATGTAGTTTTCCAGGCTTTCAACAGCCATTTTGTCAAAGCCGTCCCTGTAGGCATTAAGTCCTATGATATAATCCTGAACATCTGCAAAAAGCGTAGTTGCAAAAAAAAAGACGATAGCTAAGACTTTAAACATTCAGCGATAACCTCCACCGGATGTTTTATCTGTTTGCTGCTCAGATGCTCCATTTGCATTCTGCAGGTGGGGCAGTCGGTTACCCCTGTTTCTGCATCCGAGGCATTAAGCTTAGCCACCATAGGTGAACCAATTTTTACACTTAGTGGATAATTTTTTGAAGATATCCCCCAACTTCCGGCTATGCCGCAGCAATGGCTTGCCAAATCCTCAACACTTAGCCCTTTTACCGATGAAAGCATTTCGATTGAACTGCCGGCAGCTTTCTGGACTTTAAGATGGCAGGGCATGTGATAAGCAATTTTTTTATCTGTTTCCTTAAGTTGCAGTCTTGATCTGTATTTATTTACAAATTCGCTGATATGAATAAATTTACTCTTTATTTTTTCGATGGTTTCGGTATCCAAAAGATATTCCCATTCTTTAATCAAGCTTAAGCCGCAGGATGAGCATGTAACCAGTATATAATCAACACTATCCAAAAGGCTGCCCCATTTATCAATATTTGCCTTGACTTTGTTTTTGGCTCTTTTAATCATCCCTTTGGAAAGCATAGGTATACCACAGCAGTTTTGTTCGGGGATTATAACCTGCGTGGCCATTCGCTTTAATACAAACACAGCGGCTTCACCGATCTCAGGCTTTATATATGATGCATAACAGCCGGCAAAATACAGTACCTTGATATCCCCCGCTCCCTCTTTGTGTGAAACACGTTCAAAAAGAGATTTTGAAGGAAACGTTACAAATTCTCTTTCAGCGGTGACTCCGGTAAAAATTTCTCCTAATTTTCTTACCGGTTTTAATTTCATTGGGATGCCGAGCATTTTGGAGAATTTTCTGGTTGTTCTGCCTGCAAGCTCTGCACTCACAATCAGTTTATTTTCCAGTGAGGATCCGAATTTTTTTTCATACTGACCCCGGGCTTCGATTGCCATTTTTGGAATATTAACGTTTGACGGGCATTCGTTGTAGCAGCTGCCACAATTGACACAATGCTCTATTACATGCTGGAAAGCTTTTTCATACAAGCTTGAGCTGTCCACAGCTCCACTAATTAGTGTTCGCAGGATGTTGGCTTTAGCTTTAGGAGCTGCTGCTTCGTCTCTGGTAAATTTATAAATTGGGCACATTCTGGTGGCTGTTGTAACAGTTGTGCATTTTGAGCAGCCGTGACATTTTTCCACTTCACTAACAAACTGTTCCGGCCACAAAAGTACTTTACTTTTAAAATCTTCACTTCTGTAATCTTTACCATATCTTAAGAATTTACATATCTGATAAGAATCGTAATGGGTTTTAATCTCAGGATTCAGTATATTTGCTTCATCAAAGAGATGTTTTACATCAATAAAAAGTTCGTATATCTCAGGATACTGCTTTTTTATATACCAGCTTCTGATTCTTCCGTCTCCATGCTCTCCGGAAATCGACCCATTCAGGGAATTGATTAAAGCAAAAAAATCGTCCGCTATTTTTTTTAGCAAATCTATATCGTAAGGGTCTTTAAGATCCAGTAATGGTCTTGTATGCATCAGCCCTTTTGCAATGTGACCGTAGACTACAAAATCCACTCCATATTTCTCCAGAATACTGTAAACACCCTGAAAATATTCAACGAGATTGTCGGTGGGAACTGCAGCATCTTCTATTAATGCCAGAATTTTCTTTTTACTTTTCAGTTTATACAAAATAGGGACCGCAGCTTTTCTAATTGCCCAGAATTTGGATTTTTCCATTTCGGTTATAGCTACAAAGCTGTTGTCGGAAAGTTCTTTTTCGGCTAAAAGATTTTTTGTTTTTAAAGATATATTTTCCAGGCTGTCTTTATCATTTCCGTCAAACTCTATCAGCAATACATTGTCGATGTCATCCGGAATTTTGTTTTTTAATGAATCATCGTTGTCTTTGGCTATTTTCAAAAGTGACTTATCCATTATTTCTATCCCGGAAGGCTTATACGGGAGTATTTCTTGTACTGCTTTTGCTGAGGAAACAATGTCGTCGAAGTAAACCACCACCAGGCTGTTAAATTTAGGTTTGTCCATTAGTCTGAATTTTATTTTTGTTACAATGGCCAACGTCCCTTCGGAACCTCCGATAAGTGCAGAAATATCCAGTTTATTGTCTTTGATTAAATGTCTCATATTGTAACCGGATACGTTGTAACGCACATCGGGATAGGCAGTGTTTATTGTATCGGCGTTTTCTTCGTATAAAAAAGCCAGTTTTCTGAAATTTTCCGGCAAATCGTCCAAAGGAGTAGTTTTTAATTCGCTTAACGTATAGAAATTCCCATTGCTCAGGTAAAATTCTGCATCTATAATATAATCACTTACATTCCCGTATTTAACAGAATGTGCTCCGCTGGCGTTTGTCCCCAGCATTCCCCCGAATGTAGCATATTCTCCGCTGGAAGGATCGGGGGGGAAAAAAAGCCCGCTGTTATTGAGCTCCGCCTCCAGTTCACCAAACCTGTAGCCGGGCTCACACTCAAAGCATTTGTTTTTATAGTCTATGTTTATTAACTTATTCATGTATTTACTGAAATCCAGAATCAAACCTTTTCCTATGGCAGATCCGCACAAACCACTTCCTGCGCCCCGTGAATGTATTGAAAGGCCGTACTTATAGGCAAAATTAATAGCATTTTCCACATCTTCATTGTCTTTGGGGTATAAAACACATGCAGGATCGACTTTATAAATGCTGCCATCGGTGGATGTCATACTTCGTCTGAGTTTATCTACGTATACATCACCTTTGATATTTTCCAAAAGTTCATCGAAGATATTGTTTGTTAAGTGGGGCATAAATAATTACCTCTTTTATTTAATTATTTTCCAGAGCAGTGAACGTTGTAATTAATTTAGCTATTATAAATCTTTTGTAAACAGGTTATTCATTTTCCCATTGTAATCTTGCGGCTATCGTTGTCCTTTGATGAGAAAAGTTTTTTGTAATGCTTCCAGTTTACAGGTATTTTTACAATGATATCATTTGTATTTGCATATATTTCATTTTTCTCAATACCAAAGAGAAATATATCTTTTGTGACTTTTACGTCAGTTTTGCAATATTCAATAATCTTGTCCACTTCACCGTTTTTAAACCACCGGAGGGCTTGTAGTCCATCTGCAGATTTCTGTGTATTCAAAGTTGCACCTGCAATATTGTCCAGAGAAAAGCGCCTTCCAGTGACAGCTTTAATCTGTTGCAGCAAATCTATTTTTACTATATGCTTCAGTTTGTCGTTGAGTGAATTATAACCGTTCATCACATAACCTGATAAAACTTTCAGGTCGAAATTTATTATATTAAATCCTATGACAGCTTTTGAGTTTAAGAGATCAGTTATGAAACCAGGAATATCTTTCTCCTTATATACCATATATTTGTTGTTTAAAAGAGAGTAAGATACCAGTACAGATATCCCCATATCCTTAGCATTTTTCCAGCCGCCCACTTCATCCGCCGAATATTTTGTTTCCAGATCGAAGACTATTACATCTTCAGAGGTGTTTGCTGTGGATGTGTTAATATTGGGGGCAGCTTTTTCGCTGTGAAGAGAAGTCTTAAGCAGCTTATCAATAAGCTTTATTGCCCCCTCTTTATCCAGAGGATAGTTTCCGGAACCGCATTTGGGGGAATATATACATGCGGGGCAGCCTTCCTCACATTTACATGACGATATGAGGTTTAGTGTTTTTATCAGTATATTTGGTAGAATATCAAATACACGGTTGCATATTCCGGCACCACCGGCGTAAGAGTCGTATATAAAAATTGCAGAAGCTGACAGTTGAGGATGCATTGGATATGAGATTCCGGCAATGTCCATTCTGTCACAAAGTATGAAATAGGGAATCATTGCAATTAAAGCGTGCTCAACAGCGTGTATACTTCCCATAAAATCGAGATTTTCTTTTTCAAGGGCGTTTTTAAATGCCTCTGGAATTACAATATAAAAACCTTTTGTTTCAAAGTGTATAGGCTCTCTGTCAAGTTCCACTGTCTGTAGTCTTTCTCCGGTTTTTGTGGAGATTTTGTCATATCCTGTGAGATGTTCAGAAACCTGCAGGTTGGAAAAACATGCTGAAATATTTCTGTTTTCACTATGTTTTAGTTCTTTAAGAACTACTGTTTCCTTGTTAATTTTTGCTGTTGTGTAATAATTGCCTCTGAAAGGCTCCAAAAGGATTTCCTTTTTGGTATGATCAATTTTTCTTACTATAAACTGATCGCCTCTGTGGAGATAAACAGCATTCTCAAAGTGTTCAGTATACAGTCTTCTGCCCGAGTTGGTACCTATAATTATATTATTGCATATAAGCGAGTATGTTTCTCCTGCCATACGAAAATCAACGTCTTTATGGGGGTAGTGGTGCATCGTTAAAAATTTGGTTTCTGTTTTATCTGTAAACAATTTATTTTCGCTTACCAGTGCATTGATATCATTTTTAAAATGGGTATAATACTCTTCGTTGCATTCTACCGGCTTTTCGTAGGCAGCGCATAAAATATGCTTTTTATTGATATCTGTATTTTCCTTGTCAATGGTTACTTCTTCGAATGTTTTACGAAAGATTTCATCAGGATTTTTCATATAATATTGATCCAGGGCATCGTTGGAAGCTATTAAAGAAATAAGTGAATCCCTGTTTCCTCTGCCGGCTCTTCCGGCTCTCTGCCACAGGCTCATTAATGAGCCTGGATAACCTACCAGTATGGTGGCGTCCACACCACCCACATCAATACCCATTTCTATTGCTGAAGTTGCTATAACAGCTTTAAGCTTATCTTCATGAAAATATTTTTCTATTTTCCTGCGTTCTTCCGGAAGAAAACCTGCTCTGTAAGAGGATACAACATTCTTTAGAGATATATCCTTAGCGGTAATTTTTGAGTAAATTTTTTCTGTAAGCTTTCTGGATTTGGTGAAACATATTGTTTTTACACCGGCATCAAGGTTTACTTTTAAAAGATATTGTGCCAATGCTGATTCAGGTATTTCCGGATTAAATAGCAGCACCTTTTTTTTGCCTGATGCGGCACCGCTTTTGTTAATATGAAAAAATTTTCGACCAGTTAAATTTTGTGCCAGAGATTTTGGATTACCTATTGTTGCCGATGCACATATAAATTGTACATCAGGGGCTAATCTGGCGAACCGTAAAAAAAGATTATATATCTGGGTTCCGAAAATCCCTCTGTATGTGTGAATTTCATCTATTACAACATATTTCAGATTTTTCAGAAAATTTTTCCATTCCTGCAATCTGGGCAGCATACTGTAGTGTATTATGTCAGGGTTTGAGACAAGAACTGCCGGAGGATCTTTCAGTATACTTCTTCTGTCTTTTTTGTTCGTATCGCCGTCGATGATTTTTATTGATAAGTGGTTTTGAAGAGGGATTTGTTCTGCAAAGCTTTCAAAAGTAGCTTTCTGGTCATAACCCAGTGCTTTTATGGGAAACAGGTAAAGGGCTTTTACATCGGGGTTTTCCAGCATGTCTTCAATGATAGGGATGTTATAGCAAAGTGTTTTGCCGGATGCAGTGGGGGTTGTGATAAGTGTATCCAACCCTTTTTTTATTGATTTGTAGGCTTCAGCTTGGTGTGTGTATAATTTTTCTATGCCTGAGGATTTCAGAGCTGTTTTTAATAAAGCTGATTCTAATGTATCATCATAGGAAACCAACTGAGCTTCTTTTGAAGGTATTTCATGCTCGTATACCAAACTGGAAGAAAATTTTCCATTTTTTAAATACCTGATTATATCGTCAATCATAAATTTGCCATAG
>DDHP01000036.1:0-383 GCA_002338145.1 Deferribacteraceae bacterium UBA1873
GAATACCCTTTTTCAAAAATAGAATTATAAAGATCGTCTTTTATTCCTTTACCTGAATCTTCTATATCAAAAACTACATCATCCCCCAAATCAGTAAAAGAAATTATTACTTTTTTATCCGACGAAGAAGAAGCTGCTTCGATAGCATTATCCAGTGTATTTCCGAGAATATCCACAAGTTTGTAACTGTCAATATTTGGGGGCACCTCATTTAACAAGCTGTTTTCATCTATTTCCAAACTTACTTTGTGCTCCTCGGCATAATTAAACTTACCCAATATTAAACTGGCGATAATTGAATCCTTTATCGTACTATTCACAATTTCCAGGATTTCACTATAATCTGAGTATTCCTGAAGAACAAACTTAAGTGCCTCATCATA
>DDHP01000036.1:608-844 GCA_002338145.1 Deferribacteraceae bacterium UBA1873
ACAAACTTAAGTGCCTCATCATAATTATCTGTTTGAATCAAACCGGCTATAGTATGCAGTTTGTTGGAATAATCGTGTGTTTTAGCTCTCAGTGTTTCCGTATACTGCCTGACGTAGGACAGTTTTTTTCCTAGCTCGTAAAGTTCATCTTTAGGTCTGAAAGAAATCACTGCCCCCATAATATTTTTATTATGTAAAATAGGGTTAACATTAGCAATAAGATTTCTTTTCATAAA
>DDHP01000036.1:947-5514 GCA_002338145.1 Deferribacteraceae bacterium UBA1873
GCAATAAGATTTCTTTTCATAAAAATTTCATAATTAAGGATAGATCTACCTTTTTCCAATACATTACCAAGGTTGAATTTAGGGAAAATCTTATTAATACCCTCCCCTACAACGGAATCGGTTCTGTCTCGTTCCAGAATCGACAATGCCGCCCCATTTGCAAACCTTATATTTTTTTCATTGTCAATAGCTAAAATCCCTTCATGAATGGACTCAATAATCGTATTTCTCTCACTGAGCATTGAAGCAATTTCATGAGGCTCAAGACCGAATATTGCATTTTTTAGTCCCCGGGCAATCAAAACGGCGGAAATTACACCTATCAGTAACAGTATAAAGAGAACTATTTTAAAGGATATTACATACTCTGATATAATATCCCTCACATCATTGATAAGATAACCTGTTGATATCAATCCAACTATTTCACCATTATAATACACCGGAACTTTGCCGCGAATTGAAGGACCAAGCGTACCTACAGCCCTGGAAATATAAGATTCACCGGTATTTATTGCCCTCATGCTGTCTCCGCCAACCATATGCTTACCAATTTTCCACTCATCCGGATGAGCAAAACGTTTTATATTTTCGTCACCGACGACAACAAATTCAGCACCGATTTCTTTTCTTATTTTTTCAGCCATTTCCTGTATTTTACCATTTGGATCATCCATATACATAAGCTTTTGAAGTTTTTCATTTTGGGAAAATACTTTCGACACAGTTAATGCCCTTTCACCTATCTGTTTTTCGAGTACATCGCTTATAATATTTATTGAAAGAGAACCCAGAACTATAATTTGGATAAGAATAGAAGCAAAGATAAAAATTATAAGTTTCGATTGTAAACGTAACCTAGATAACCATTTCATTTGCATACCCATAGAAATATTTATTCAGAAGTGTTTTACTAAATTATTCAGGATATAACCATATTTAATCAAATTGTTAAGTTTTTCTTTATCAAACTTTTCCTTAAATCTGTGGAGGGGGCCGGAAACTCCAAGTGCACCAAAAATTTTCATATCATTGCCAAATAAGGGAACAGCAGCTGATGCCAAAAATTTGTCCCTTTCACCGTACGAAATATAGTATCCATTATTCTTTATATTTTTCAAATCTTCTTCAAGCTCACTTTGTTCTAATTTGTTATAACCAATAAAATCATAATATTTATACCTTTCATTTTCCCCAAAGAAAGATAAAATTGTTTTCCCTGCTGCTCCTTTGTTGAGTGGAAGTATCTCTCCAACACGAACAGCATATCTAAGCGCATACTCAGCTTCAACACGCATTATACATTTTCTGTAAAATCCTTCCCGTTTATAGATAGTAACCGTTTCCCCCAATTCCTTTGTTAATTCTTCTAAAATATTATCTATAGAATTTATAAAATTTGAAGTATTAATATATGAATTTGCAATTTCAAATATGTTAACACCAAGTCTGTAGGTGTTCATTTCTTTATTTTTAGATAAAAAACCTTCTTTGGTTAAAATATAACACAGTCTATATAGGGTTGGCTTAGAAATACCAAGTTTTAAATTCAGATCATTGAGACTGAGATCTTTATTTTTTTCATTAAAACATTTGATAATTTTCAGTGCTTTTTCCACACTTGTTGATTTTATCAAATAGTAACCTCTTTATAATATGATTTTTACAATAATGGGAACAAAAGTGATAACCATAATTAACCGGATAATTTGTATAGTGGCAACCAGAGCAAGTTTTGCTTCCAAAGATATAGCAAGCCCTAAAACTGACGACATTGCACCCGGAGTAAACCCTAAAAGTGCAGTAGCAAAATCAAGAAGTCCAAGTTTATAAACAAATAAAGCAATGAACACACCCACAGCGATAAATACCAAAGAACCTATAATCGCAATCGGAACTATTTTAGAAGCAACTTTTAGAAGATCTTTATTCATTGATGTCCCTATCATAATCCCCAAAGCCACCTGTATAGTGAAATTCACCGGTGCCGGAATAACAATTTTAGTCGTACTCAATATTGTAAAAAAACCACTGCCGATCATAGCACCAACTATTGCTCCGCCTGGAATAGCTAACTTAACAGCAAGTAAGGCTCCGGCTACGCCGGCAAGAATTAAAATTAATAAATTCATATTTACTCATTTCCTCTGTATTGTTTAAAAATTTCCTCAGAATGCTCTCCCAATACAGGAGCAGGCGTAATTTTTTTACTTTTTATATTTTTAAATTTAGCACCCGTCCCCAAAACCCTTACTTTTCTGTTTAATGCCGACAAAGTAAAACTTTCAACTATCTTTCTTTCTTTCACATGTTTTAATTTAAAAACGTCTTCCAAATCGAGAACTTCACCACACGGTATATTCAGTTTTCCAAAAAAATTTATCCAGTAGGAAGTAACATTTTTAACAAGTTCTTTGTTAATTATAGCATTTAGTTCAGATCTGTTCCTTTTCCTTGCCTGTTTTGTTTTATATTTGGGATCATTTATCAATTCACTTTTGCCTATTGCTTCAGCAAGTTTCCTCCACTGCTTATCTTCATTTGCGGAAATATTTATCAAACCGTTTTTGGTATAAAAAGTACCGGATGGAGCTGCAGTAAAGTTATCATTGCCCATCGGCTCAACCTTTTTATTTCCGATGAGATAATTGGAAACTGCCCAACCCAAAATGGGAAGTACTGAGTCAAACATCGACACATCTATATAATTACCTTTCCCCGTTCTTTCCCTCATAAATAAAGCTGCCAGAATCGCCATTGCTGCTGTAAGACCGCCGGTGGTATCACAAACGGGAAAACCGCATCTTAACGGATTTAAGTCTTTATTGCCATTAAGCGACATAACTCCAGACATACCTTGTATTATCTGATCATATGCAGGTTTTTCCGACAATTCACCGAACTGTCCAAACCCCGAAATAGAGCAGTATATAATATTGGGATTAATTTTAACTATATTTTCATAATCAACACCTAATTTTTTTACAACTCCCGGCTTAAAATTTTCAACTATAACATCTGCATCTTCCGACATCTTATAGAAAATATCCTTATCCTTTTTACTTTTAAGATCCATTACAACACTTTTTTTATTAGCATTCTGCGCTAAAAAGGAAGTACCCATATTTAACTCATTCAACTTTTCGTCAACACCTAACTTTCTTGCCAAATCACCGGTCTCAGGCTTTTCTATTTTTATCACTTCAGCTCCCAGCATGGCTAATTGATAAGTACAAAAAGGCCCGGCTAAAACATTTGTCAAATCAAGTACCTTTATATCATTTAGAATATTATACATTATTTCTCTCTCATAAATTTGTTATAAGAATCCTTGAAAAAAGAAACCTTCCCCGTAAAATCTCTGTTAAATAATTGCCTCGTATAATTAGCGCAATCTATTAACTTTGCAATGTCCGGCAAACTATCTTTGTTAATAAAATCCAACGATGATAACATATAAACAAAATCTTCCGTGGGTACATTTCCGGCTGCTCCTTTCATAAAAGGACATCCTCCCATACCGGCTACCGAAGTATCAAATTTTACAACTCCATGTTGCATAGCTTCATAAATATTTACAATGCCCATACCAAAAGTATCATGCATATGCAGAGAAATTTTATCTGTAGGGATCAGCTCACACACATTTTGCAAAATTTTTTGCACATCGCCGGGTGTTGCAAAACCGGCAGTATCTGATAGATTATACTCATCAACACCACTGTTCTTATAAAAACTAACCATGGATAAAACATCTTTTGTTGATATTCGTCCTTCATAAAAGCAGCCAAAAGCAGCCTGAATTCCACCCTTCACTAAAATTCCGTTATTTTTTGCAATTTTTATCATTTCCTCTATATAAGTATATGATTCAGCTTTCGACTTGCCTGTATTCTCAAGCTGATGGGTTTCACTTGCAGACATAGAAATATTAACATATTTAATACCAGCATCAATTGCTCTCAATAGGCCTTTTTTATTTAATACCAACCCTGAAAAAACCACATTTCTATGATCAGCAAAATATTTAAAAAGATCGTCAACCCCTTCCATCTGAGGTACTTTTTGTGGATTTACAAATGATCCTAGTTGAATACGATTTAGTCCGGCATCTATCATTTTTTCAACCAAATTAATCTTCTCGTGCTTTTGCAAAATAACATTATTACTTTGCAAACCTTCTCTTAGTCCAACTTCCTCTATTTCAATTTTCATCGGCAACCTCTATTCCATTATATGAAATGATATTCCATTTTAAGAAATAATATTTGACAAGTCAAGCCACAGTTCCAACCCTGCTGTTTTTTTTTAAGACCTTTGCACAAGAAAAAATAGAAACTTATCAATTAATATATTTTATCTTTTCTATCATAATATTATCTGAGAATATGTACTATATATTAAAGGAAAAGGAGTTGTTGTGAAAAAGTATATAGAACCCACAGTTCCAGATTCAATGCTAAGCTTTAAAGCTGTGATAACTCCGGAGGAAAGAATAAGAGCAATAAAACTTATTCGAGACTTTTGAATAATTGAGATATTGCCACCCTGTAGCCTCTGAACGTAG
>DDHP01000036.1:5775-8046 GCA_002338145.1 Deferribacteraceae bacterium UBA1873
TTCAGGGTCTCATAACTTACTGATATAATTAGATGCTGAAATAAATAATTGACTTCGTCTAACACCAGTCTTTCAGACTGGTAAATATTTTGTTAAACATCCAATTTAGCAACTTTAGTTGCTGCTACAGCATGACTAAATAGAGTTGTGCAAAGGACTCCTATTATAAAAAACACTGGACAATTACAAGATTGCCCAGTGCCTGTTTTTTTCGGAATAGAGTCAAAAGAAACTTAACATTTCTCTGTTTATTTGGACTACAGTTAATCAAAGATTTGATTTCCACTGCAATGTTAGGAGGAGCTGGAAAACTTGTTTTGCATTATCTACTTACTCTGTTTTCTAAGACTCCGGCTCCTGTACCAGCCTATTAACAGCCCCAACAGAATACCTATAAACAAACATACAAAAATCAGGGCATATGCGGGTACCTGTATATTTAACGTATTGAAATAGTAGTGTAACTGTACCGACTGATTGTTCTTAATGGCGAATGTTATAATAAACAAAACCACAACAACTGTAAGCCCACCTTTCAGATAATTGCGCATAAAAGATCCTTTGTATGAATTTTAACTTTTCTTTTCTTTATGCAGCCATTTTTGCAGATATTCGGCAGCTACATCCTTTCCACCCAGGCCGAATGCAAGCCCACAGGCAAGAGAAAAACCACCAAAGGCCAGTATAAATGCAGCACTTACTATCTCTGCTCCTATTCCCAATTGGCTAAGAGCTATGGTGCCGGCAAAAAAAATCACTGAATACAGTGAAATCTTACCCATTGCTTCAGGGTTGGAAAATCCAGCATTAGCTACTGCTGTCTGAACAACAGAAGACAACAGGTTTCCCAGAAAAATACCAAGTAGCAGAACCAGTACTGCAGCCACTACATTAGGGATGTACAATAAAATTTCGTTTAAAATATCTGAGGTTATGGGTAATCCCAACGCATCTAAAGATGCAACCAGGGTCAAGAGCATTATGAACCAGTATGTTAGTAAACCTACTATTTCCGATGGTTCTTGGGTAACATTACCTTTTTGAAGGAACTCTTTAAGCCCTGTTTTTTCGGATGTTTTGTCCAATTGGAGTTTGGAAAGCAGCTTGGTAATAGTAACTTTGGTGATTTTAGCTACAAACCAGCCAACCACAAAAATAATAATGGCACCTAACAACAGCGGTATAAATATGGTAATTTGTGTTACGAAAGCGTCCCAAGCACTTTGAATATTTGATAAGATTTGCATAAATTACCTCCTTTTTGTTACAAATTAGGTCTAAAAAGCCACTTATTTAAGCAAAACAAAATAAAAAAATCATGTCAAGTGAATTTGCGCCCCCATTTATTCAACTGGGAGTGGTATGAAAATATGTGTTTGACCACAAGATTCCTCGGCTCCGGTCGGGATCACAAGTATCAAATGTATCATTTCGACCGGAACGGAGCGGAATGAAGAGGTCTCTTTTACTTAATGCTATATGCTAAATAAACTTTCCCTATTACCATTATAAAGCCTTGTTATAATGACTCAGAAGTTAAAAATCAAATAATTTCTTCAGTCAAACTGAAAACAGTTTAATAATTTAAAAACATTTTTTCCTTTTAACACTTAGCACTTAAAGCTTTAAGTGCTAAATCGCAAGAATGCCTACGGATCGCACCAGTCTGAAAAACTGATAAATATGTTTAACATTATATATATTCGCACAATGCGAATGCTATACCAAACAAAGTGCGAAACTTGAACTATTATTCAAACAACAATCGGCCAATATCTTCAATTGCCTTATCTGCCACAACTGCCAAAAGGCCTACACACAAACTTCCTTGTAAAACATAGTAAAAATTTTCATTTATCAATCCCGATATTATAGGCGCACCGAGCCCCCCTGCTCCGATTGTAGCCCCAATTGTGGCGGTTCCAATATTTATAATAACAGATGTTCTTACACCGGCCAATATAATTTTAGAGGCAAGAGGAAGTTCCACTTTAGCCAATATTTGAATCCCGGTCATCCCCATCCCTTTTGCCGACTCTTTCACCTCTTTTGGCACAGATTCAATCCCGGCAATGGTGTTTCTGACAATAGGAAAGAAACCGTATAAAATCAGTGCAATTATGGTGGGTTTGAATCCGAATCCGACCACGGGTACAGCAAGAGCAAGAACCGCAACAGGCGGAAACGTTTGACCTACTGAAGCTATGGAATTAACAGCAGGCAGAAGATCCGACCAGAATTTCCTGGTCACAAGAACTCCGGCAAAAACCC
>DDHP01000022.1:0-6904 GCA_002338145.1 Deferribacteraceae bacterium UBA1873
AAACTTCTGACACCCTGCAGCATTATCCGTTTCTCACACTTACGAAGTGTGGGTTGGGACGTCAGAGATTTCTCTTCACCACCTTACCGGTGGTTCATCGAAATGACAGTTTTTTGTCTAACAGCTATAGCTAAATAGGATGTTACACATATTTACCAGTCTAAAAGACTGGTGCTAGCCGCAGGCATTCTTCCGAGCGGAACGAAGTGTAGTCGAGGAATCTCATTGTGGGGTATTATTGACCTGACCCTTTTTTACCTCGTGAAACTGCGGTAGAGATCTCTCCGCTCCACTCCGTTCCGGTCGAGATGACAGAAAACTGTTATTCCGAGCAAAGCCGAAGAATTTACTTGCCAAATAACGCTATAGATTTATTACTTCCTGCAAAATGCGCGCAATTAACATTATATATACTATTATTGCAAAAATTGGATGATGCCAGCTGATTTTTGTCTTGCATCTTCTTTTAAATACTATAAACTATTTACTCCAAATCCAGGAGGTACGAAATATGGGACTAAAAAACCTTTTATTCGATAAGATAAAAAAAGTAAAAACAAACAGAAAAAAGGAAATCAAGGAAAACCTTTGGATAAAATGCGATAAATGTCACGAAATCAGTTACACGGATGAAATCAAAAAAAATTTCCACGCATGCCCCTCATGCGGCTATCATTTTAGAATTTCTGGCAGAGAAAAAATTGATTTAATCTTGGATGAAAACTCTTTTGTGGAAATCGATAAAAACCTTACATCTCTGGATCCTTTAAAATTCAGAGATTCAAAAAAATATTCAGACAGACTTAAAGCTGCAATCAAAAAAACACAGATAAATGATGCTTTTATTTCCGGCGCAGGCAGTATAAACGGTAAAAGTGTCAGCATCGGTGCCTTTGAATTTAGTTTTTTAGGCGGCAGTATGGGCAGCGTTGTCGGAGAAAAGATTTCGAGACTTATTGAATCAGCCATTGTCAATAAAAATCATGTAATAACAATCAGTTGTTCAGGCGGAGCAAGAATGCAGGAAAGTATACTTTCACTTATGCAGATGGCAAAGACCTCAGCAGCGCTGAAAAGACTGGAACGTTCCGGCCTTGCACATATAAGCATACTCACCAATCCTACCACAGGAGGAGTAACAGCAAGTTTTGCAATGTTGGGCGATGTTATAATAGCTGAGCCTGAAGCTCTTATCGGTTTTGCAGGTCCCAGGGTTATAGAGCAGACAATACGACAGAAGCTTCCGGAAGGATTCCAGAAGTCAGAATTCCTCCTGGAGCACGGTATGGTGGATATGGTTCTCCACAGAAAGGATTGGAAACCCACTATCTCCAAAATGCTGGATTTTTTTGGTTAAATGAATGCCTTTTCAAAAAACAGTACAATAACCCGTTCTTTTTCCGGGTTTTTCTATGAGAAAAATGAGTTCAAAACGTTGGATCTCACGCTGAATCGCATCATCTCAGCGGTGGCAGATACTGGGTTCAATGAAGACAGTCTGGGGTTTGCCATCCATATTGCAGGTACTAACGGGAAAGGCTCCACAGCGCATTATCTGGCGCAAATGTTTGAAATGTCCGGTTTTAATGTGGGGCTGTATACCTCACCTCACATCACAGATATAACAGAGCGCATACGCTTTAATTCGCAAAACATACCTGCTGATACATTTGAAAAATTTTTTAATGAATCCAAAAATCTGATTCACACATACAGTCTCACTTTTTTTGAGGCCCTTACTCTGATAGCTTTTAGGTACTTCGCCAAACAAAAACCTGATTTCACGGTAATAGAGACAGGACTTGGCGGCACATATGATGCTACCAATATAATTTCAAAAAAACTACCCGTAATAACAACAATTGCCAAAGATCACTCCGCTTATCTGGGGGAAAATATTTATGAAATCATAAATGAAAAACTGGGCATCTGTCGGGACAACAGAGAAATATTTATCGGTGCAAACAAACCTTTTGTCTATGAATATATAGAAAATGTACTGAAAGGTAAGACCATACACAAAGTAAAACCCATTTTTGATAGTTACAATGCCAATAATCTGAATCTCGCATCTACCGTATTTACACACTTAACCGGGAAAACTCCCCCTGCATGCGAGACACTTACTGCCCCGCCATGCCGGATGGAGAAAATCGGCAAATTTACACTGGATGGCGGGCATAACGTCTCGGCTATCCTTAGCCTGACAAAATCTCCGGAAAAATATGATGCAATAATTTTTTCATGCACCAAAGACAGGAATCCCGAAACAATGCTAAAACTGTTAAAGAAAAAAACAGATACGATTTTCCTGACAGAAATACCAGATAATGACAGAAGTATAAAAATAACAGAGATTGACATTAACGGTATTTCCAAGCTAAAAGAACCAAGAAAACTAATAAAAGAACTAATAAAAGACACAGGCACTCGTAATGTTTTAATAACAGGTTCGCTGTACTTTTGTGCCTACTGCAGAACGATTTTAGAGGATATGTTTTGAAAAAAGTCTTTATATTGTTTTGTTTAATAATCATTTCTTTACAGACTGTACACGCAGAGAATAAAGTGACACTGGAGGCTGACAGTGTCACATCCCAGGATAATAACACAATCCGGGCAGAGGGAAATGTACTGATAATCTACGATAATATGACCCTGACTGCTGAGAAAGTTATGTACAAAAAGGATAAAAATTTTGCAAAAGCATGGGATAATGTCACCCTTAAAGAAAATGATAACATTCTGCACGCTTCATACATGGAAATAGACCTGGACACGAAAAAAGGAACAATTGAAAATGGAAACGGTTTTTACAAACCCTACTACTATTTCAGAGCAAAACAAATAGACAAGATCGGCGAAAATAATTATATACTTCACGACAGCAGAATGTCCAGCTGCAGCGGAGAGGTACCTGACTGGTCAATTAGTGCCAAAAAGACAAAAATAGATTCCGGACAATACTTCCGCGCCGCTCATGCCACAGCAAATATAAAAAATTTCCCTGTTTTGTATACGCCATATTTTTTATGGCCTATAAAAAGAGAAAGGGAAAGCGGATTTTTAGTCCCATCGTTCGGATACAGCTCTGATATCGGTACATTTTTTACGCCCAAATATTTTTGGAACATTGATGTGGACAAGGACCTGACCGTGGGCACAAACCTGTACTCTTTCAGAGGGGTACAGTTTTTATCAGAGTTCAGATATAACAAAAGCAAACGTGAAAATATCTATCTTTATGGAGAGTATATTAATGACAGTGGCTCAGAAGCCAACAAGACCAAACGATGGAAAATAGTAAATAAAAGTAACATTTATTTAACAGATGATATTGAACTGAGGTTTAACACCGATTATGTGTCCGACTTCAGATACAAAAGAGATTTCAACGATTACACTATGACGAAAATTAAAGGCGATATTGAAGACGATTCCGAAAACTCTTACATAAATGAAATAAGGCTTAATGTATACAAAACATACGCTAATTTATACATAAGATACAGAGATGAGATGGAATTTTATGACCAAAACAATGGATACAGAAAAAGCCATTTAATAAGGCAGCCGGAAATTACACTGGAGAAGAATTTCATCAATGCAAAATTACTGTATCTGGATTACCATCTGGATTACAACAGGCTGAAGAAAACCACAAGAAATTACATTGACGAAAACAATAAAAACACCTCCGCAACAACATTAGACCGTTACCATGGCTACCTCAGATTTTACAAACCGATACAAATGAAAATATTTACCTTCACTCCGCATTATAAGCAATACTATACTAGATGGTCCAACTATAACAAAACATTTAATGTTGCCGAATACAAAGAAAAAGACTGGATGCAGATATCTGCAGATGAAAACGCAGTCTCCAGAAGAACCTATGAAATCGGATACAAAATATCATTTAATGAAATTTACAAAAATTATAAATATTTTAAACATTCCATATACAACACTTTTTCCTACACCCAAACACCTAATCTGGATCAATCAGGTATTCCAGATTTGATAGAGGATGATATAATAGAGGAAGAAAAGCTCTATGAATATACAATTACAAACTATTTTCAGGCAGATAACTGGGATATAAGACAGTCATTCAAACAAGGATACGATGTAGCCCTTGAAGATGAAAATTTTGTTCCCCTCGAAACAAAACTGGATTTTAACTACCGTTCACTGGTAACCGCTAACTTTGAAAACCATTACAATCATTACGAAGATACCACGGAATATATGAAAAATCGATTATATGTAGAATACAAGAACTTTTATTTATCTACGGAATTAATATATGACAAAGAAAATTTCGATACAGATGATATTGCTGGAATAAACTTCACGGAGGATGAAGATTACAATACTTCCCTCAAATCAACAGCGGGCATCAAAATAGACCCTTATGAGTTTGAAGTCAGTCATGAGTCATATAAATACATGGAAAAATTTAAATATAACTTCAGCGACTTTTCAACTCAGGAATATTCTGTCAGAGCAATCTACAACTCAGACTGCTGGAGCCTTGGTCTCCTTTACTCAGTGGAAAAATACGACAAAATCACCAAAGACGGCATAAATACAGATAATGAAAAAAAGATATTTGTGGTATTAAATCTTAAAGGACTGGGAGGAACAGAAAGGGAAATATTCACCAGACAATAAAAAAATATTGAATTAGATATATAGTTACTATACTATGCCGCATTCCAAATACTCAAATCAAAGGATAGCCAAAATAAAGACAAAAGATGTTTTCAAAATGATAAGAGTAGCCGTCATACTAATCATATTAATTTTTTCAGCTAATGTTGCCTTTGCTGTTATAATTGAAAGTGAAGGTACTGCAGTTATCAAAGAAGGCAATATCAAAGAAGCTGACAGACTTGCGCTGCAAAATGCTCTGATAAACGGATTAAACAAATATTACGCCGATTCAGGCAAGCAGGATATTCCTGAAGTCACTCCGGAATTTTTTAAATTTATCAACTACTATCGTATACTTAACAGAGGAGTGGAAAACTTTACCGTTAAATACAACGTACAGGTAAAGCTGGACGAAGTGGCAATTGACGATCTCAAATACTTTTTGAACAATTTTGTGCATTCCGCCATTTACTACATTGATTTTCAGGGTAAAACACCTTCTTTTATAAAGGAGGAAAGACAAGGTATTTCTGATCTAAGTAAAAATATAGTCAACATATTTAATGAATACAACTTCACCACAAAGTACCAGCAGGACCTCGATATGCAGCTTCCGGAAGAAGCAGATTTTCAGGATGTTATAACACTTTTCGGCTCAAGCAGAGCAAAATATCTGTTTTATTTTACCATAGAAGCAGAAATGAATAGCCTCGACAGCAATGTTTTGTCCAGAGTTATCCTATTGACAAATATTTACAAAAAAGACAGCAAGTTTAGAGAGATTAAATCCGTAGCATCTGCCATCAGAGGGACAAATGAAGAAAGTTTTATAGAAGCCTTCAGAAAAAGTATGACCAACACCCTCAAATATGTCAGACAAAATCTTATTGAACTGCCCGAATCGAATATTCCCACGAAAAATATACAGTTAATAACCAAAAACTTCGGTTCAGTGGGTAACATACAAAACCTAATGAATGATTTAAAGGATAAAAATATCATTTTAGACTTTAAAGTCCTCCGCTATGCCAGAAATGATATGCAGATGGAGATATTGACAAAATTCTCCAAAGATGATCTCACTGACAAGCTGAACACATATGCGGAGAAATACAAATTTTCCACTGACAGCAGTGGGGATCACATTATACTTAACTTCGACGGGACTAATAAAATATGATAGACAAAATACTGGAATTTATAAAACCAAAGCGAAAAATACTCATTTTGATGCATAACAATCCCGACCCTGACACCATCGCATCAGGTTTTGCATTGAAAAATATTTTCGCATCATTGCAGAAAAAACGGTGCACATTAGCCTATCATGGACTGATAGGCAGAGCGGAAAACAGGGAGCTTGTAAAACTGTGCAAAATTGACATGCACTTTTCCTTAAAACTTAATTTCAACAGATACGACTGCATAGTGGTGGTGGATACACAGCCCACTGCTGGAAACGTCTTCATACAAAAGAATATTTTGCCAAACATAGTCATAGACCACCACAACTTCAGGTCACAAACAAAAAAAGCGGATGTTTTCGATGTACGGAAAAATTATGGAAGTACCAGTACAATAGTTGCAGAATATTACAAAAAGCTTAACCTGACGCCTGATGTAAATACAGCAACTGCTCTCTTTTACGGCATAAAAACGGACACATTGGGCTCCGGGAGAAGTAACAGTAAAGTAGACACAGAAATGATGGGCTATATTCTTCCTAATATATCTCTGAACAAACTGGCAAAAATAGAAAATCCGGAGCTGCCCAAATACTATTATAAAAATATGAAAAAGGCTACGGAAAATGCAAAAGTGGTAAATGACCTTATTTTCTGCAACCTTGAAGATGTAAGGAACGCTGATCTAATAGCTGAAACATCGGATTTTTTTCTCAGAATGAGGGATATCAAATGGACGTTTGTAATAGGTAAAATTGACAATATATGTTATTTCTCCCTAAGGTGCAAATCCACACAGCGTAAAGTAGGCCATATCGCACTGGGTTTGGTCAGGGGTATCGGTACCGGCGGCGGTCATATGAAATCAGCGGGCGGTCAAATACCGCTAAACGATAAAAACTACAACGAAATTGTGGAAACGGTAAAAAAAAGGCTGATAAGCAAAATTTTCGGCACAGGTGAAGCTGAAGAAAAAAGTCTATAATATCTAAATAACTTCATTTTATCCTACTTTTTTATATACGATGACAAAAAACTGTCATCTCGACCGAAACGGA
>DDHP01000022.1:7109-9602 GCA_002338145.1 Deferribacteraceae bacterium UBA1873
GAAACGGAGTGGAGCGGAGAGATATCAGCCTCTGTTTGACAAGCGACCCCTCGACTCCGCTCGAAGTGACAGAATAAAATGATGGAGTAAGTATTTGCTGTTTGGCAAGGAGATATTACAAAAAGTATACCGCTTAATTCCAAATATTCATTGACTGTAATTTGTTTCTATTATAAAAATACTTATATAAGGAGGTGGACATGAAATATATATGCACAATATGTGGTTATATTTATGACCCAGCAGAAGGAGATCCGGACGGCGGTGTTGATGCCGGCACTAAATGGGAAGATGTCCCTGAAGATTGGGTTTGCCCTGAATGCGGCGCTCCAAAGGACAGCTTTGAACCATATGAAGACTAAATATTAAGCCACCTGTAAAGGTGGCTTTTTTTAGCAGGAGGGTTAAAATGCAATCAGTAAAAATCAAAGACGGTATACACTGGGTTGGTGTCTACGATCCTAATCTGGAAATTTTTGATATAGTAATCCCCACCAAATACGGCACCACTTATAACAGTTACCTCATAGAAGGGACAGAAAGCAAAGCACTGATAGAAGCCAATAAACATGTATTTACAGATGAATATCTAAAAACAATCAGGGAAATAACCCCCATAGAAAAAATTGACTACATAATTCTCAACCACAACGAACCTGATCACTCAGGTGCATTGCCGGAACTGCTGAAGATAAACCCGGGCATGCAGGTGCTCTATTCCAAAACAGCCAAAGCTTTTGTGGAAAACATTGTCAACACGGATTTTAACGGCAAATCAGTAACAGACGGAGACTACCTGGATTTGGGCGGGAAAAAGCTCACATTCTTTCACACTCCGTTTCTACACTGGCCTGATACCATGTTCACTTACTTAGAGGGTGATAATATACTTTTTCCATGTGATTTCCTCGGAGCACATTACTGCCCGGACAACATCTTCAACGATCAGCTGAAAAACAAGGAAGAAGCACAAAATGCTTTTGAATTCTACTATAATTCCATAATGCGTCCTTACAAGGAGCATGTCCTTAAAGCTCTAAATAAAATTGAAAAACTGGACATAGATATGATATGCCCTTCACATGGGCCCATACTCCGTGAGAATCTAAGCTATTATATGAATTTTTACAAAGAAAAAGCTAACCGCTATTACAGAAATAATCCTGAAAGGCAGGTCACCATAGTCTATGCTTCTGCCTATGGAAATACTAAGCTGATGGCTGATAAAATTAAAGAAGGTGTTGAAGACTCCGGTGTAAAGGTAAAAATATTTGATGCCGCCGGAGACGATATATCTGAGATTATTGACGAAATAGAAATTTCCCACGGTCTTCTGGTGGGAACAGCTACAATAAATGCAAAAGCACCGAAACCAATATTTAACCTTTTTGCACAGCTGGTGGCTCTCAATGTTTCCGGCAGAAACGCAGGGGCTTTCGGCTCATTCGGATGGAGCGGAGAAGGTGTGAAGATGAGTGAAGATATTCTAAAAACAATGAGAATGAAGCTTCCCCAGCCAGCACTGAAATTTAAAATGACACCCAGTGAGAAAGAGCTGCAGGACGCATATGAGTGGGGCAACAGCTTCGGTCTGGCAGTAATGGAAGGCTAATTTTATCCTCTGTCCAAACCAAAGGCAGATTAAGCATATGTATAATAAAGTGGGATTACAAATCACCTCCAAGCACAAAATAATTTATAATACAAAGGAAATGCTTTAATACTTTTTCCGGCAAATTTTGTTGACAGGCACTGAAACTTATGGTAACAAATAAGTAAAGCCAGTATCAAAAAACTTAAAAAGGTGGTGATGCATAAGAGGGAATGTAGTGTGGGTTGTTTAAGTTTGTAACGGAAACAGGGAAAACCGCAATAAGCGGGTAAAAAATCAAAAAACCTACAGGAGGAAGTATTATGAAGAAAGTGTTAATTGCATTGGTTGTACTTCTATTTTCTGTGTCTGTTTATGCAGAAAGCAGGCTTGACCTTAGCGGTCAGCTAAGGGTAAGGGGCAAGTCTTATGATAACTTTGCTGATTGGAACGATGATGATGACTCAGACAAACAAAATTATTTTGATCAAAGGCTGAGAATTTATGGAAAGATTAATGTGTCAGAAGATGTGAGTGTTCACTTAAGATTCGACTTTGCTGAAGAAACTTGGGGAACTCAAGGTAGCCATAGTGATGACGGCGATATTGACCAGGACAGAGCATTTATCCAAATTGACAAGGATATGTACAGACTCAGAGCCGGACGCCAGCTTTTTTCTCTTGGTAACTATATAGCTGTTGACCTTAACGGTGTAGGCTTTCTTGCTACATTAAAAACACCTGTTGCTCTTACACTCGGATATGTAAAGGTTAGTGAGGGGAATGGTCTTAGCGATGAGAGTGACTTAGGCTCAGAAGATATCAATGTATATGTTGCAAACGCGAACTATAAGAATGAGTTTATTAACGTAAACGGTTTCTTCGGTTACGAAGACGGTGGA
>DDHP01000022.1:9869-10394 GCA_002338145.1 Deferribacteraceae bacterium UBA1873
GGTGAATATAACAGATGGGTGCTTGGTCTTCAGGCAGATGGAAAGGTTGGTTTGTTAGGATATAACTTAGAGTTCAACCACTTTTCTGGAGAGTTAGATGACAAAGATAAGGATTATGTCGGTGATCAATTTTATGGTGACATATACGGTAACATAGGCATTTTTAAAGTTGGTACAGAGCTTTTCTATGCAATGGGAACTGATGACGAAAATGAAATTCAAATTACAAACTTAAGCGGAGAATACGGACTGTGGGATGATTTTGTACCGATGGGCGGATTTGCAGATACTGATGTTATGGATTTGGCATTTGCTTCCGACTATGAAAATCACGGAGTATTTAGGTTAGGCGAAAACGCAGGTTCAGTTGGTGCAGTACCTTATGTTCAGGTTACCCCAATAGATAAGCTTACTCTTGGTGCTCATGTAGGTTATTTTGAGCCTGAGGAAGATTCTGTTACAAACTTAGACTCAGTAATGGTGGCAGTACTTACTGCTGATTACAAACTTTATGATAACGTTGGA
>DDHP01000022.1:10733-10950 GCA_002338145.1 Deferribacteraceae bacterium UBA1873
CTAAGCTAAGCTTAGCTAATTTGGAATAACACAACCGAGCACCGAGCACATAAGTTTATGTGCTCGGTGCTCGGCTTTTTTATGCTTTTCTGTAATTTTTCTAAAAATCTTAAAAACAATCTAAATTAATTTCTCCTACTAAGCAGGAACGCAGATATATTTGTTATATAAGAATAGAGATTCCTCGGCTTCGCTCGGAATGACAAAAAACTGTCAT
>DDHP01000022.1:11161-19686 GCA_002338145.1 Deferribacteraceae bacterium UBA1873
ATCTCAGCCTCTGTTTGACAAGCGACCCCTCGGCTTCGCTCGGAATGACAAGTATTAAATGTCATCTCTTTTATTAATGCAATTATACTTAACAAATTAGCATTACATATAAAATCAGTTATATATGTACAAACCCGTCATAATAGTGACAGCAATACCAAGGGCAAATTTTATTATTATAGCAAATATACGGTTTTTCATTACCGACGCACTTCTTAATAGAGCGGTACTGTTATCAGCCGAAGCCATCTTTTCATAAACAAATGTCCCGGCAAAAGCACCAATTACCGAACCCAGGAGTGCACCCACACCAAACAATATTGGCGCCATCAAAACCCCCAGAATAATTGCCCCAAGTATAGAGGCGAAAACACTTTTGTTCGTCACACCTGTCTTTTTTGAGCCAAAAAAACCGGAGACCCATTCAATAATCTCACCCGCCAGAACTACAGCAGTAATGCCAATAAGCTCACCACCCGTTATCATATCTGTAAAATACAAAATAACAGGTAAAACCAAGGTCAGAATATTGCCAGGCAGGCCGAACAAATTCAGCATTACAAATAAAAACTGCAGGATACTCACAAAACATATTATTACAGGAATCATCCTAAAACTCCACTCGATAAACCTGACTGTTTTGCTTCAAAAAGTGTGTTTTGAAACCAAAATTTTTCGTAGCAAAATCACTGTAGCGCTGCAGTAAAGCATAGTCATTGTTTTCCTCACTCACATGCCCCAGCAAAAGTTTTTTCAACTTAGACCCGGAAACTCTCGCAGCCATCCCCAAAGCTTCTTTATTGGACAGATGCCCTCTGGAAGATAGAATTCTTCGCTTCAGATATGCGGGATAACTGCCGTTTTTAAGCAGCTCATCCTCATAATTTGACTCCAGAATTCCGATATCAGAATATTTTAGAAAATCCTCTATATAATCTGATGCATATCCCAGATCCGTAGCAAATGTTATCGCTTTTTCACCCAACGATAATCGGTAGCCCAGTGGTTCATTGCTGTCGTGCATTACCTGAAAACAATCAATGGATATGCTTTCAAAATCATATGAAATGTCCTTTTTCAAAATAAAAAAATCATTTACATCGATTTTCTTTGACTTCAAGACATCCGCTGTCCCTTCACTGGAAAACACAACCGGATTATATCTGTTAATAAAAGGTATCAGGCCCGACACATGGTCATTGTGCTCATGTGTGAGAAACAACAAGATTTTTTCAGAATCAGAAATATTTTCCTTTTCCAAAAGTTCATCAATTTTGTATCTGGAGACACCAATATCCACAAATATATGCATATCGTTATAGTTAATGTGATAACAGTTCCCGGAACTTCCCGAAGCGACTACATTCAATGTTGGCATGGTCTCTTATAACACACTTTCATAAATTTTCGATATTTTTTTAAAATGAAATACAATCAAAAGCATAATAAGAACAATCACACTCATTTTATTACCAGCGGAAAGAAGCATAGAAACCCAAATGAGTGCTAACATAAAATCGTAAAAAAATGTAGAGACTGGACGGATACCGGCATTCCACAATCTGGCGCCACAGCCCGGGGCAAGCACAAATATGTAATAGGCGATAAAAATAAAGGTAAAAATCATCATACCAATACCCCAAAAACCTTCCGAAAATACAAGCACTAAAGCTGTAGTAACAATCAGCACACTGTAAAGAAATAGAGTAAAAATTCTGAATATACTAACCATCACCTGCTTAAGAAAAGATGAATAAAAACCGTTGTCCACAAATGAATTGACCACAGCCCTGGACATAAAAACAATCAGCAACAAAAAAGCAGCATTCAGAGGCTCCAGCGTACCGGAAATAACAAATACCAGAACAACCCACAGGGGGACACTGCTAAAAAGAAAAGCTGCTGCTCTGTCAGGAGATGAAAAAATATATTTTGCCAAGGTAATATTCTTAATCATTATCTGTCATATCCTTCAGTTTACTCAAAATATTCAATGCCTCCAGCGGTGTGATACTGTTAACATCCAGTGACTTCAATTCCTCCACAACAGGATGTTCTTCAAACAGCAGTATCGGCTCAATAACTTTTTCAGGCTTTTCGCCTATGCTGGATTTTTTCGCAAGCTTCGGCACACCATTTATATTATACTCATTTTTCTCCAGGGTTTCCATAATTTCATTACTGCGAGCTATAACTTCTTCAGGCAGTCCTGCAATTTTTGCAACATAAACACCATAACTCCGGTCTGCACTTCCTTCAATAATATTCCGAAGAAAAATCACTTCATTTTTCCATTCTTTTACTTCAACAGTATAATTTCTGCTTCCTCTGTTAATCCTGGGGATATCTGTAAGTTCATGATAGTGAGTGGCAAAAAGTGTCTTTGCACCAATACGGTTTAAAATATATTCAGCGACGGCCCATGCAATGGAAAGACCGTCAAAAGTGGATGTACCCCGCCCTATTTCATCCAACACAATCAAGGATTTCTCTGTCGCATTGTTAAGGATATTTGCAGTCTCCACCATTTCAACCATGAATGTTGACTCACCTTTCGCCAGATTATCTTTTGCACCAACACGGGTGAAAATTCTGTCCACCAAAGAAATTTTAGCCTCTGAAGCTGGTATAAAAGATCCGGTATGTGCAAGAAGTGTATTCACCGCTACCATCCTGATATATGTGCTCTTACCTGACATATTCGGGCCGGTAATTATCAGCAGATTATTATTTTCTGTGTCAAGAAAAGCGTCATTAGGAATAAAAGGCTCGGACATATTCCTTTCCACCACAGGGTGCCTGCCATCTATAATCTTTATATCATCAAAATCACCCAGTTCAGGTTTACAGTAATTATTTTCCCCTGCAATGACTGCAAAATTTATCAATGTATCAAGCTCTGCGATAATCTCAGCAACTTGGCGGATTCTGTGCGCCTCATTCCTTATTTTACTGCGCACTTCAACAAAAATATCATGCTCAATCCTGGACAGTTTATCTTCTGCATTAAGTATCTCATCCTCCAGCTGTTTTAATTCATCGGTAATAAACCTTTCGGCGTTTACCAGTGTCTGTTTGCGTTTGTAGTAATCCGGAGCCTTATAAGAATGCGTTTTGCTGATTTCAATATAATAGCCAAAAACCTTATTGTAGCGAACCTTTAGTGTGGGAATACCTGTTTTTTCTTTTTCCGAAGCCTCTATCGAAGCCAGCATCGATTTGCTGTTATCTTTTATATCTCTGAGTTTTTTTACTTCATCATGAAACTCACTTTTGATTATTCCCCCTTCTGTTATATTCACAGGGGGATTTTCCACAATTGCACTTTCTATTAATGTATAAATATCTTCAAGATTATCGAACCTGTTCGTAAAGTCGGTAATATTGGGGTGACCCGTTTCCTGAAGGTACTGCTTTATTTCAGGCAGGGAGGCCACAGACTCTTTCAACCATATCAAATCCCTGGGGCTGCTTCTCTCCGCAATAATACGTGAAGCTATACGCTCAAGATCATAAACATTCTTTAAAAGCTCCTGGACATTTTTGCTGTATGTAGAATTCGCGGCAAAAAACTCCACAATACTCTGTCTTCTAAAGATTTCATGCAGATTTCTGCTGGGGGATAGCAGCCATTTCTTCAGTAAACGCATACCCATTGCCGTAACACATTTATTCAATACCGAATAGAGACTGGGACTATCTAAAGAATCTACAGCACTGATTATCTCCAGTGTATTTACGGCAACAGCATCAAGGTAAACTTCATTGTCAGGACTCAGCAAAACAGGCTTTTTCAAAGTAATATCGATGAAGCTTTCAGCCAGATACTCCAAAACATAGCAAAGAGGATAAAGCAAATCCTTTTCATAAATTCCCAGAGATTTTGGTGTGGTAACTCCGTAATGCCTGAGAACCCTCTCCTCCACTGTTTTTGAATGATAGTTTGTTTCTATCTTATGAAAACCTGTATTTTTGTGTATAATTTCGTAGTTGGCTACAATTTCTTTAGGCTTCCATTTTGTGATAAAATCATCGATATTTTTCTGCTTTTGAAGAAAAACATCACCTGTTGATGTATCAACTGCACATATATTGTAATCTTCGTTATTTTTATATACAGACATAAGAATATTGAAATCATGGGACTGGAGTGAATCTTCATCAATCACCGTTCCCGGGGAAATCACACGGTTGACCCCTCTTTTTACAATACCTTTTGCCTGAGAGGGATCCTCCAGCTGCTCACATATAGCCACTTTTTTCCCGGCATTCAGCAGTTTGTTCAGATAGGTTTTATAGGCGTGGTATGGAATTCCACACATGGGGACTGGATTTTTATCTTTCTTATTTCTGCTGGTGAGAGCTATCCCCAATATCCCGGAAGCCTCATTGGCATCATCGCCAAACATCTCGTAAAAATCGCCCATACGAAAAAAAAGCAAATGATCGGGATACTGCCTCTTAATTTCGTAATACTGTTTCATCATTGGAGTAAGACTTGTGGAATTTTCTTCCATAGACTATACAGGTTTTATCTTTTCCAGAGATTTACAGTTGGCACAGATTGTGTGGTAATCATTGTACAATGTGCCACATGAAGAGCATTTGTATTCTGGCTCATTTATAAAAGCATCCACAAATACACTATCCAGATGTATCTGACTATATTTTTTCAGGAGTGATTTGAAAGAACCGTGCTCATTTATAAAGTCCTTTATGATTTCCTTCGCTCGTGTCAGGTCATCTTTTTTAATAAAATACTCTGCCATAAAAAGTATATAAAAAGGATTCTCCGTTTTAGCAGATACTTTTCTCATTATAAGCTGATCAAAATCTTTAACATCTTTATAGTCATAATAATACTCTCTCATTTCATTCAAATCATCTTCCGTCAAAGCCAAGTCATTTTCAATAAAACTGTTAACCGCTGATATCCCCTTTTCCTTTTGAGCACCGGCAAAAAGCGTTCTGATGTATTCCAAATTGACAATTCTAAGCCCCGGAGAAATTTTAAGGCTTTTTTCAAGCAACTTTACTTTTTGCTTATCCTGGGTCTCTTTTAATGCTTGTTTGTATATACAGTAAGCTCTCCAATCAGAATAATCCTTATGTGATATTTTTTCATATTTATGAAACAGCTTCTCAGCTTCTTCATAATTTTCCTGCTCGAAATTTATTTCAGCAAGAATTTTCACAAGTACCGGGGACTTGTCATGTTTTGAAAGGTCGTCAAGATAGTATTTTGCTTGCTTATTCTGCCCCCATGCCCGGTAATCCTTCACAAGCTCAAACTGAATATATTTCTTCAACGAACCGGGAAGTTTAGGACTGCTCAACGCACTTTCATGTATATGAACAGCCTTGGCATAATCCCCGTTTCGCCGAAAAAGTGAGCCCATAGAGGCATAAATTTCAAGGTTGTCGTTTTTTTGCATAAGTACATTGGAAAATTCATCCAATGCCCTGGCAATATTATTTTCTGCGAGAAAACCAAAACCTTTTAGAAAATGCTTGTCACTGTATTCATCCATATCGTCGGTTCTCCTGTAGAAAAAATATATCAGGATTGCTCCTATAATTACAACAAGAATAATAACAGTTATAATATATTTAGGCTCCAGAGTGCTCTCCCGAACTATTTTTTTCTTTGCTCAAAGGTAAATTGCGGAGCCTGTTAATCTCTTTTTCCGCTTCTTTGAGATTCTTCTTCAGGTTATTAATTTCCTTCCTCGTTCTCATTTTTTCCGAAACAGCCACCAACGTTGCAAGAATAATGCCAACAAAAACAGCCAAAATAATTATAAGAAATAGAGGCAGGCTCACCGGCTCCTTGCCGTAAAAATACTCAAGCTGAACAGTCTGCATATTCAAAGTGGCAAATATTACAACTGCAGCTATTACTATTGTCTTGATTATCATACTGATTACTCTCATTTTTCCTCCAGTCTGTTTATAGCATTTTTAAGTTTATCATAAGTTTTTAAAATATGCTCGGAAATTACTTTTGTTTCCCCCAACACTGGCATAAAATTTGTATCCCCGTTCCAGCGGGGCACAACATGAAAGTGCAAATGATTAGCCACACCAGCACCGGCGACCCTCCCGATATTAAAACCGGCGTTAAAGCCATCAGGGTTTATAGACTGCTTCATCACTTTTATAAATTTTTTTGATAATGTCATTATTTCCAGCATTTCATTATCCGACAAATTTCCTATATCCCCCGTATGCTTGTAAGGTGAAATCATAATATGACCGTTATTATAGGGGAAAAGGTTCATCATTGTAAAGCAGGATTTACCTCTGTACAAAATAAGATTTTCCCTGTCATTATTCTGAGCAGGCTTAACACAGAAAATACACCCTTCATTTTTATGAGAACCATCTATGTAGTTCATACGCCATGGTGCCCATATCCTGTCAAAACCTTCAGCCATCGTAAACCTCTTTGATATTATTTATTATATTGCTCAGTTTGTCATGAATTACTATATCCGCTATAGAATCGTAAGGTGTCTCATCTCTGTTCAGTATGATTACCTTTGCCCCGCCCTTTTTAGCATACCCGGGGACCAGAGCAGCAGGATTTACCACAAGTGATGAACCCAAGACAATAAACAAATCAGCATTTTCAGATACTGAAACGGCTTTTTCCAAAGCATCTTCCGGAAGACTCTCACCAAAAAAAGTTATATCCGGCTTAAGCAACCCTTTGCAAAGAGGGCATTCCGGAGGATTCATTCCTTTCTCAAGCATATTAAAAACCTTGGTGGTGTTAATCTCATGCATACAGTTTATACAATAACTCCTCGCAAAATTACCGTGCAATTCTATAACATTGTCTGAGCCTGCCTTCTGGTGTAAATTATCTATATTCTGCGTAATAACAAAAGATTCTTCTGCATTTTTTTGTATTTCGGCAATAAAATAGTGACATGTATTAGGCTCCGCTTTCAGCAAATCTTTAAAATATTTCAATGCAAAATCGTAAAATTTTTCAGGTTCTCTTTTAAAATCATCTATAAACAAAAACTCCTGCGCAGAAGTTGCTCTCCATAACCCTTTATCCGGCGACCTGAAATCAGGTATACCGCTGTCCGTGCTGACCCCGGCACCGGTTAAAAAAACCGGTTTTTCAGCAGATTTTATTAGTTTTGCTAATTTGCTTATTGAATTGTCCATTTGCATTATATATCAGAAAATTAATAACTTTTCAACGTTCAAGGTTACCTCAACCTTTACCTTAACTTACAGCAACTTTATCAGCACAGTCAGTGTCAATCCCGATACTATCGTTGTGGTAAAAATTACTGCCGATAAAAGGTGCGGCGATCTGTTAAAGCGAATTGCATAAAGTAAAGTCAGAACAGCAACAGGCCCGGATGTCTGCAACAATGCTACATTATGCTCCAGTGAGCTTATACCCAGTAAATTAAGTATAAAAAAAGCCAGAACAGGTGAAACTATTAAACGTATAAAAGTAGCTATACCTACAATTTTTAAAAAACCCAATTCCAGCTTTATCGTTGCAAGCTGCAATCCCAGCACAAAAATCATCATGGGAATAGCTGCCTGACTCAGCAGGGACAGACTTTTGTCAAGACTTGAGGGTAAACTCATCTCAAAAAAATTAATCACAAGCGCTGCAATTAATCCGTGAAAGATAGGTATCTTTAGGATATCCTTAATGATGTCTAAAAACGAATTTTTATCGCTGCTGATATAAATAGCCACCGTGCTCAGAGGGATACTGAAAGCTATGAAATAAATAATGGAATACACTTCCGCATCCTGCCCGTAAGTAAAAAAGATAAGAGGAAGCCCAAAATTACCTGTATTCATCATGGATGCAGACAATACAAGTGGAATTTTATGTGACGGATTAAGTTTAAAAATATAATAACACAAATAAGCTACAGCAAGCAAAGCAAAAGTTAGTATGAAAGCAAATACTATGGGTAAAATCAGGGTGGATGGATCTATTTGATGTTTTACCAGTGCTTCGAAAGTCATTATGGGGGCAAATACAGTAAGAGTGAGGTTGGCAATATCTTTAATATTGGGCTTGAATATTCTGTAGTAAACGAAGGCTAAAGTCAGTGTCAGAAAAAGCGGTAGAATCGATTTATTAAAAATAAGTAAAAATTCCATTTACTCTCCTTTTCAGGATTTAATAATAGATAATTTATAAAATTTACAGTAATAGAAATTTTTATATTTTACCAGTAAATATCCTCATCTGACTTTTTTAAATCCGCCAGTTTTTTACTATTTGAGAGCTTTGCACAACTTCAGAAGGTCATCCCGAACTTGTTTCGGGATCTATGAATATCAAGAAGTTACAAGACCCTGAACCAAGTTCAGGGTGACAGTAAGGCTATTGTGCAAAGGTCTCTATTTTAAAATCAGGTGTTTTTGGATGAATTCCAGACGGTTTAGCTGTGTCATCGCTAGGGCAGTAGCCCGCGGCGATCTCTGTCAAACAACAAATACTTACCCCATCCTAATCAAGCACTAAGCACATA
>DDHP01000033.1:0-10580 GCA_002338145.1 Deferribacteraceae bacterium UBA1873
AATCAGAAAATAATTTTAGAGGTGAAGTATCTTCCGGCATTCCAGCTAAGTTTCATTCCGTTTTTCCTGCAAAGCTGCTCTGCAACGGAGAGTCCGACGCCAAGTCCGCTTTCTACAGAATTGCCGAAATCGTTAGAAATAAACAAATACCTTTTTCTTCTGTAAACTCCCGCTCTGATATAAATGAAACTCTCAGAATATTTATACGCATTATCCATTAATAAAAAAAGAATAAATTTCATATCGTCATAATTAACGTTTACCCTTTTCAAATTAATCTTTTTCTTAATTTTTTTCGTACCACTGGAAATACCTGCATAACTGACTTGTGTTTCGTAATATTCTTTCTCAACATTATCCAATATTTCTGAGATATTAAGCTTTTGATTTAAGAAACCTTTGGGAGTATTTTTTTCAGCTTTTGTGTCATTTTGAATTCCAAATTTTTTCACAAAAGAAAAAATATTTTCCAGCTCAGCCGTAAGCATCCTGTTGCCAATTTTGATTCTGTTGACAGCATTCTGTATACTCTTATAATTCAAGTCTCGCACTTGTACCTTCTGCAAGTCTTTGCTCGGTTGCGTAATGACAGAACCAGCAGTATCCCTGTCAATAATTTCAGCATTTACCCTTTGACCGGCAAGGTAATTTTTTAGTTTATGCCCCAATACCAGAAGAATAATTTCAAATGATTTCGAATAGTTTTCACGATTCTTAATAAGCCTGTAAGCTGTAAAATAATACAATACAGACACGGAAAAAATGATGACTGCATCCCAGTAAAACATTAGCAGCAATTTACCCCGGACTTCTTGTCTAAGATAACTTTTCTCCACATAATATTTGTGCCGGCCTTTGATATCATATAATTCGTAGCCGGGAATAAATATATTTTTGTTAGAAATTTTCAGATAAACAGGTTTGCCCGGCGTGGTGTATTGACTAAGTTCATGATGCCGGTCAACTTCCAACGATATCCGTTTTTGTATTTCTGTCTTGAACGAATAGAGAAAGATTGCATTAAGCATTGAAAGCCCGATGATCAGTGTAACAATAATAAAAATAAATATTTTCAGTTCAAAACCCACATCAAAAAACTTTTTCATCTATACCTACCAACCACTCTCTGCCTCTGCCTTTACCTATTCACTGACAAGCATATAACCTCGCGCTTTATACGTTTTGATAGTATCTTCCGGAAGATACTGGCGCAAATGCCTTATATATGTGCGAACCGATTCTGTTCCCACCGGTTTATCCCCCCATACATAGTTAATAATTCTTTGAGTAGTTACCATTTTGTTGCGGTTGATTAATAAAATGTAGAGTATATCCCATTCCTTTTTGGTGAGTTTTATTTCTTTATTATCCGATATTAAAGTCTGATTATCTATATTTATGCAAGCTTTTCCGATTTTTATTATATTTTCAAAACATCCGTATCTTTTACCCACAGATTTAATCCGTAGTAACAGTTCTTTCGGGTCAAACGGTTTGACAATATAATCGTCAGCACCTTTATTGAAACACTCTTCTTTTGTTCCTATTTCTCCTTTTGCTGTTATTATAATGACAGGAATACCAGGATGTTTTCGTTTGATATGGGATAATATTGTTTCTCCCTTTTTAATATTCAGCATCAAATCCAGAAGTATTACATCAAAATATTCATAATTGAAAAATTTGTCTATTTCACTGGCATCAGATATTAATGTTACGGTCATTTTTTCGTTTTTCAAATATTCAGACAATGATAAACCAAGTATTGTATCATCTTCGACGATCAATATTTTCATGGAAACATTATATCATGATATATAATTTTAGTAAATCAATGGTGAGAATACTGAAAATTTTTTTTTTTGAAAAAACTGAGCTAATAAAATTTATATTTTATTTAAAAAATTCTGTGCAGGCGTTTTAAAAAGCAGACAGCCTGCTTTAAGCTGACTGTCTGTTATTTTGCTCTTCTTTTTCTAACAACATTTTGCGAAGGTCATCTTTAAATTCACTTATATTTCCAACATGTGCTACACGGGAAGTGTTGGCCAGGTACTGGATTTCATCATCGGACAAGCTTGTTTTTTCGTATATGTTTTTAGCAGATATAACCCTTTCGCTCCAAGGCTCGAATGATTTAATACTTACGAGAAAAAAATGTTCTGAATCCGCAATTGCTCTTGTGAGCACAACATATTTCTCCATTTGCATGGCATAATCCATGACTCTAAATATATCACCTATTATATACTCTTTCTTTGTCACAACTTCCTCCTGAGTGCATACTATATCACTAATTTAGCCTATTTTAACGATGTGTCAACAGTAAATTACTTTTTTTACAAATACGAAAAATCAATTGTTCTTACAAAGTTTTATATTTTTACGTTTACTTTCTTTATTTTTGGTAAAAATGAATGAGTTGCACAGCAAATCCGAAAAGTAGATTTCGTATTTAACATATTTTTCAATTACTGAATAGGGAATATAAATGTCTGCTTCTTCATATTCTTTAGGTTCAAAATACTCTCCAATGGAGGAATATACCGGCCAGTTTGTTCCAATTAAAACACCTTTCAGGCTTTTATCCTTCACAAGCTTTTCTGAGGGGGCATATTTTACTGCGTATATAATATCCTGAACTTTGTGCTTGAATACTTTTTCAGCACGCTTATTTATGGTATTATATTTTTTGGTGCTGATAGGCTTTTCATAAGGACTTATAATATATACCCAAAAATCTCCCGGTTTATTATCACATAAAGGCTCACACCCTTCACCCGATGTGAATCCTAAACCGGCTTTTTGTATGGGAATTCCTCTTTCGTGCATATTTTTGTATGCATTATACAAGGAATTTGAATATTTGTTTTTAAGTTGTTGTGTATGTTCTGTTTGGGGATTAAAAATGTATGTTGAATAATTATTCATAGGTTTGGAACAACCAACAAAGATGAAAATTATCAAAAGCGAAAAAAGATTAAATTTTTTCATTTTTACACCTTTAGAAAGTTTTTTATACACTCAAGTATTTCTCCGGGCTCATCTATCATCTTGATTATATCAAGATCATTTTCAGATATAAAGTTATTTTTTATCATCATGTTTTCTATCCAGTTTATCAGACCTTTCCAGTAATTTTTCTCCACAAGTATCAGTGGAAAAGGGAGTATCTTTTTCGTCTGTATTAATGTTAAAGCTTCAAAAAGTTCATCCATAGTTCCGAATCCGCCGGGGAAAATAACAAATGCACTGGCGTATTTTACCAGCATTACTTTTCTTACAAAAAAGTAGTTGAATGTTATTAGTTTTTTGGCGTAGGGATTCGGTTTTTGTTCAAATGGCAGTTCTATGTTAAGACCCACCGAACCTCCTCCAGCTTCCATAGCTCCTCTGTTTGCAGCTTCCATTACTCCCGGGCCTCCGCCGGTTAAAACTGTTATTCCATTATCTGCAAGCATTTTCCCGAGGGTTCTGGCTTTACGGTAATCTTTGTGATCTTCTTTTATACGAGCAGAACCGAAAATACTGGCAGCCGGCTCAACATCAGCCAGATGTTCGAATCCTTCGACAAATTCTGAAAGTATTTTAAACATTCTCCATGTATCACCAACTTTTATTTCATCAATAAGATACTGGGATTTCTTTATATTGTTATTATTTTGCATTGTTACCTCTTTTGAACGATGTTTCTTAATTATTATATTTTAATTTAATAATTAACATAATCTATTACTATTATACAATGTATTTTTATGCCGAAAGTTGTCGGAGTGCAATAAATATTGACATAGTTTTTGACATAATATATATGTAAGCCCACTTACACGGCTGAGATCACCGTCGTACAGGTTATAGACTTTGTTTTGTTAGTTTCAACCAAAGGTATTTTTATGCATATCAAAGTAATACTGGCAGCAAAATTAAAAGATGATAATTATGAAACTTTGATTAGTGATTACCTTAAAAGGATATCTGCTGTTTATTCTGCAGATTTTGTTGAGATTTCCGATAGTACGGACAATTCTGAAGATATGTCTCAAAAATGCCTTACAAAAATTGTAAAACATTCTGAAGGTTATTACAGAGTTGGGTTGGATCTGAGGGGTAAATCTTTTTCAAGTGAACAATTTGCTGAATGGCTTGGCAAACAAATAGAGATTAGCGGTAAAATAGCTTTTATCGTTGGCTCAGCAAATGGACTGCCAAATACCTTGACAGAAAAAACAGATGCACTAATTTCTTTGTCAAAGCTAACGTTTGCGCACAAAATAGCAACACTTGTAATATTTGAGCAAATATACAGGGCCATGACTATTAATATGAATCACCCATACCACAGGTAGGAGGATTTTATGAAAGATGCACAAATCCAGTATTTCAAGACTAAACTTCACGAGCTTAGGGCGGATCTGCTGGAAAGTTTGAAAAGCAGATATGACGAAGCGATAAATCTTGGTACTGATACAGGTAAAGATTCTGCTGACGAAGCTTACAGTATTTATAGCAGAAATCTTATGCTTGGCAGAGTTGAAACGGATGCTCTAAAACTGAGACTTGTGGAACAGGCTTTAAACAGAATCAGGGAAGGAACTTACGGCGTTTGTATGGAATGTGGTGAAGAAATAGAAGAGCGCCGCCTTGAGTATGTCCCATTTGCAAGATATTGTACAGAATGTAAGAGCGAGCTGGAAAAAAAGGGCGTAATTAAAATGTAGCGATATTTTGATGTCTAAAGGGTAAAGGTATTTTTATGGGACATAAAAATAAGATTATTTTATTAATCCTTGATGGGTGGGGATTTAGGGAGTCAGCGGACCATAATGCGGTTCACCTTAGCAACCCGACTAATTTTAACAGGTTGTTGGAAAATTCGCCGCATACGTTGCTTAATGCCAGTGAAGAATGGGTTGGTTTGCCTGCCGGTCAAATGGGGAATTCAGAAGTTGGTCATATGAATATAGGTGCCGGCAGAATTGTCTATCAGGACTTTTTACGGATTAATAAGGCTATTGAAACCGGCGAAATCAGTAATAATGAGAATATTATTTCTTTTTATAAAAAAATAAAGGACTCTGACGGGGTTTTGCATTTTTTCGGTCTTGTCAGTGATGGAGGGGTTCATAGCCATATAACACATCTGAAAGGACTAATTAAGTCGGCAAAGGATTTCGGCATTAAAAATGTATATATACATGCGTTTATGGATGGCAGAGATACGCCTCCCAAAAACGGTATTAATTATATAAAGGATTTGTGTCAGTATCTTGATTCCTTAAATTACGGGAAAATAGCTACAGTTTCCGGAAGATTTTATTCCATGGACAGAGATAAACGATGGGAAAGGATTAATAAAGCATACCGTGCCATAGTTTATGGAGAAGGATTATCGGCGGATTCTGCATCTGAGGCAGTGACTGCTGCATACGACAGAGGTGAAACGGATGAATTTATAACCCCAACTGTTGTAAAAGATAGTTTTTGCGGTATTAACAGCGAAGACGGTATTTTCTTTTTCAATTTTAGAGCGGACAGAGCCAGGGAACTTACAAAGGTGTTTACTGATTTCAGTTTTGAAGAATTTCCCAAAAAAAATATAAAGCCTTTTTTTATAACTATGACAATGTATGACAAATCGTTTGATTTACCTGTGGCTTTTCCACCTTTGAGTCTGGATAATATTCTTGGAGAAGTAATCAGCAGGAACAAGCTTAGTCAGCTGCGTATAGCTGAGACAGAAAAGTATGCCCATGTTACATTCTTTTTTAACGGTGGCAGAGAAGTTGAATTTGAGGGGGAGTCCCGAGAGCTTATTCCATCGCCCAGGGATGTTTCCACTTATGACGAAAAACCTGAAATGAGTGTTAAAACTGTCTGCGACAGGTTTGAGGATAAGTTTCTGAATAACGATATTGATGTCACTATTATGAATTTTGCAAATCCTGACATGGTTGGTCATACTGGTGTTGAATCAGCTGCCATTAAAGCATGTAAAGCGGTTGATGAGCAGCTGGGAAGGGTTGTTAAAATAGCTGATAAGACAGATTCTGTTCTGATGGTTACTGCAGATCACGGTAACAGTGAACAGATGTGGGACTACGAGAATGACCAACCTCATACTGCCCACACTTTAAATAAGGTATTTTTTATTGTTTACAATTATCCCTGTAAATTATCTCGTAATAAAGATATAAAGCTTGCGGATATTGCTCCTACAATGCTTGATGTTTTAAAAATCCCGAAACCAGTAGAAATGACCGGTGAGTCACTGTTTATTAAATGAAATATTTTATTGTGAATGCGCTGTTTGCAATGATTTGATAGATGTAGGTTCATATCTCTGTGGCAGTTGTATAAAAAAACTTCCATATGTAAAAAATGTCTGTTTTTCCTGCGGTTATCCTCTTGAAGTGGAAACTGTTTATTGCAGGAACTGCTTTAACAAAAATAACTATGATTTTTTATATATTCCGTTCTGGTATACAGGTGTTATAAAGAAATTACTCAAGGATATAAAATTCAGATATGGGGTCAGGGAAATTTATTTTTTAAAAGAGTTAGTTCCTCTTTTGAACTATAATTTTTTAAAATATGATGTTGTAGTCCCCGTTCCTTCCCACATTATCAGAAAGCTGAGAAGATTCAGACATCCTGTTGATATAATTTCTGCTGCTTTGGCAGATAAATATAATATACCCAAAAAAGACGTATTGGTGAGGCGTAAAAATACAGAGTATCAGTGGCAGTTGAAAAAGAAAAACAGGGAGACTAACCTGAAAAATGCAATCGGACTTAAAACCAGCGTTTACAAATTGAACATTTTACTTATTGATGATATACTTACTACAGGTAGTACAATAAATGAATGTGCAAGGGTGCTAAAAAAGGGTGGCGCAAGTAAGGTTGATTGTTTTGTCCTTTCGAAAGGGGTTTTTATATGAATGTACAATGGAAAGATTTTTTTAAACGTTTTGCCAAATATACTGATATGTTTGATTTTTTTATTTTGGAGACTGACAGTAACAATTTCTATTATTTCACTAAACAAGAGTTTCTGGAATATAGAATACCCGATACAATCAAAGATAATTTGTACAGGGATGATGTTGCTGTATCCTTTTTTAAAAAAGATAGCAAGGTTTTCATATTTTATTTCTTAAGAGTTACTATAGACGATACAAAACTGGTCATTGTTTTTCAGGATGATAACAAAAGGAATAGAGTGACTGCTTTTTTGCAGGGCTTACTGGAATTTAGTTCACTGAATCTTACAGAATTAAATCAGCTGGAAAAAGAAATAGAGTTTCTTAGAGAAGAACTGGAAGAATGTGAAAAAGAGGTGACTGTTCTTGATGACAAAAGACTAAGTTATGAAGAGGAAATTAACAGCAAAAACATTGAAATAGAAAGTTTAAGTGAGAGTGTGTCTGTATTGAAAAACAGCAGGCAAAAAATGCTGAAACTTATTGATGGATTAAATAATCCTCTTTTTTCTATTGATCTGGAATATGAATTGGTTAATATAAACCGTGCTGTGGGAGAATTTGTAGGTAATAGCAATTTACCACAATTTATCGGTAGTAAATGTTACAAGATGATTTATAATTTTGAAGATATCTGCTCCTGGTGCCCCCTTAATAAAGTAATAGCAGAAAAACAGTCTTACAATCAGCATATTGAAGTTAACATGAATGGGGAGGAATATGTTTTTGAACAAGTTATGTATCCAATTTTTGATTCCGAGGGGAACGTAATTGAGGCTGGTGAGTTTCTAAATGATATTACTGAACAGTATCATCTTGTTAAATCTTTGGAAAAATCCCAACAAAAAATCAAAAAAATATCCAAAGATAGAGTAAACAGTCTTAATGAAGTTAGCTCCCTTAAAAAGGCATACGATGAGCTTTATCAAGAATATGAAAAATCCCAGGCAAGGATTAAAAAATTAAACAAAACACTGGAAAAAATTCTTGAGCAAGACAGCACAAAAGATTTTCTTCGACTGAAAAATGAAAATAAAGAATTAAAAATTAAGATAGATAAGCTTAATAAGATAGTTAATAATTACAAAAGATTGATGGAAAAAGATTCCACGCGGATGGAAGATCTGGCTAAAAGGTCAGTATTTGCTATCGAGAGAATGACAAACATTATAAGTAACAGGAAAAAAATTGAGGACAAGGATTTGAAAAATATTTTTAACTTTATCAATGGTCAGATAGATTCTTTGAAAAATATGTTAAATAAAAAGGAGGAAGAAAATGGCAGTGAAAGTAGCGATTAACGGTTTTGGAAGAATAGGTAGGTGTGCATTACGGGCAGCATGGCAAAAAGGACTTGATGTGGATTTTGTTGCAATTAATGATTTAACTGATGCGGCTACTCTTGCCCATCTGTTAAAATATGACTCTGTGCATGGCACAGCAGATCTTGATATTTCTCATACTGATGACGCTATTACCGTTAACGGTAAAAAAATAAATGTTTTTGCACAAAAAGATCCGGGAAATTTGCCATGGAAAGATTTGGGTGTGGATGTTGTTATTGAGTCTACGGGGCTTTTCAGGAAGCGCCAGGATGCGGAAAAACATTTAAAAGCCGGTGCCAAGAAAGTTTTGATAACAGCACCCGCTGAGAATCCCGATATCACTGTAAACATTGGTGTAAATTTTCAAAAATATGATAAAGATAATCATCATATTGTATCCAATGCATCCTGTACAACAAATTGTCTTTCTCCTGTGGCAAAAGTACTTAATGATAATTTTGGTATTGTGAACGGTTTGATGACAACAGTTCATTCATATACCAATGACCAAAAAATTCTTGATTTACCTCACAAAGATATCAGAAGGGCAAGAGCGGCAGCAGTTTCCATGATTCCAACTTCCACCGGAGCAGCTAAAGCTGTAGGGCTTGTCTTGCCAGAACTTAAGGGCAAACTTGACGGAATTGCTATTAGGGTTCCTACACCTAATGTCTCTATTGTAGATTTTAGCTGTGTTCTGCAGCAAAATGTTTCAAAAGAAGAAATTAATGCGGCTGTAAGAAAAGCTGCAGAAAATGAAATGAAAGGGATTTTGCTTTATACGGAAGAAGAACTGGTTTCTGTGGATTATAACGGAAATCCGTATTCTTCAATTTTTGATTCCTCTTTGACTAAAGTTATGGATGGTAACCATGTTAAGGTTTTTAGCTGGTATGACAATGAATGGGGATATTCCAACCGTGTAGCTGAACTTGCTACGATGCTTATTTAATTCAATTCGCTGGTTTTGGGGGCTCAATTATGATTGAAGGTATCAAAGTTATTGATGAGATAGATTTGAAATCCAAAAGAGTGTTTGTCCGTGTGGATTTTAACGTTCCTGTTGAAGATGGTATATTGCAGGATACCACACGTGTAGATGAGGCAATAGGTACTATCAGTTATGTTAGAAATGCAGGTGCAAAAGTGATATTGGCTTCACATTTGGGTAGACCTAAAGGCAAAGTCATGCCAGAATTTTCTTTAAAACCTGTTGCTGATTATTTGTCAGCAAATTATTTTAAAACCGAGTTTGTTGATGATATTGCCGGTGAGGTTGCTAAAGCAAAAATTAATAACATGAATCCTGGCGATGTCCTGTTATTGGAGAATTTACGGTTTAATCCAGGTGAAGAACAAAATGATCCCGGTTTTGTCCGTAGCCTTGGCGAGCTTTGCGACATCTACATTAATGATGCATTTGGTTCGAGCCACAGAGCACATGCTTCGGTGGACGGGCTTCCCCGATTCAAAGAAGTCAAAGCTGCCGGTTTTCTTCTCAAGCGTGAGCTTGAATATTTTGATATGATAATATCCAGTCCGAAAAAACCCTTTTATGCTGTTTTGGGTGGTGCAAAAGTCAGTGATAAGATAGGTGTGATTGATGCTTTGCTGGATAAAGTAGATAAAATTTTTATTGGTGGAGCAATGGCTTATACTTTTTTATATTCATTGGGTGTTAGTATTGGCAATTCACTTGTGGAAAAAGACTATACCGACACTGTTCGTAAAATCGCTGATAAAGCAAAAAGAAATAACGTATCTCTTTTGTTACCTGTGGACCATTTATGTTCCGAAGAATTTGGAGGAGAGCCTGTCTATGTTGAGACAAAAAATATTCCTGAAAATTTGATGGGGCTTGATATAGGCAAAAAAACAGTTGATTTGTTTAAAAATGAAATTAGGGACGCCGAAATTATAATGTGGAACGGCCCGATGGGTGTTTTTGAATCCGATAAATACAGCAAAGGAACATTTGAAATTGCCGAATTTATAGCCGGTTTAGATGCCATTACCGTTGTGGGTGGCGGGGATTCGGTTTGCGCTGTAAAACAAGCAGGTGTTGCTGATAAGATTAGTCATATTTCCACCGGTGGGGGCGCTTCTCTTGAACTGCTGGAAAAAACTACTCTTGTTGGGATAGAGGCATTGAAATCTTAGTTAGCAAAGTGGTGCGGGGGCGGCAGCAGTCTGAGACCTTTGCACAACTCTATTTAGTCATGCTGAATTTATTTCAGCATCTAATTATATCAGTAAGTTATGAGACCCTGAA
>DDHP01000033.1:10817-11308 GCA_002338145.1 Deferribacteraceae bacterium UBA1873
TGGAATTATGCAAAGGTCTCAGTCTATGAATCGCCCCTTGTAATTTATAGCGCTATTATCTCATGTGTTATGTCTTAAATGTCGTTATTTTACGTATAATCTTCTATATTTATTCCGTTTTCTTTATATTCATTTAATTTGTTTCTCAGTGTTCTTGATGTTATTCCCAGTATTTCAGCCGCTTTGGTTCTGTTCCCGTTTGTTTCTTTTAATGTATTTAATATGAGTTCTTTTTCCACATCTGCTATAGTTCTGCCTTTTAAAATATCTGAGTGAGTAATGGGTTCATCTTTATAATTGTCCTGGATATTTTCATCAGGAGTCTTTAAAAAACTTTCTTCTGTATCCCTGAATGTGATTCCGTGTATAAAAAGATCTTTACTTGTTATTTCGTTTGTTTTGCTGAGAACCACTGCTCTTTCGATAGTATGCTCCAGTTCCCTTACATTGCCCGGCCACTCATAATTTTTCAGTGTATCAGAAGCGTCTGG
>DDHP01000008.1 GCA_002338145.1 Deferribacteraceae bacterium UBA1873
TCGGGATCTATGAATATCAACAAGTTACGAGACCCTGGACAAAGTGATTGCCTACGGATAGCACCAGTCTTTTAGACGGGTAAATATGTTGTTAAACATCCAATTTATCTTCGTTTTGCTCAGATGCTACAGGGTGACAACAAGGCTATTGTGCAAAGGTTTTAGTACACATATCAAATGCTGTAAAAGGAGTTTTTTGACGGAATGTTCTGTGTGAAAAAGGAAGGTTTCGGTGAGTATGAAATAAAAAAATCCAGGTTTTTTTCCTGGCTCGTTACCTATGAAAATTTTCAAATAAAGTTAGAGCAACTTAGAAATGAACATCCCAAGGCGAGGCATATTGTCTGGGCTTACAGACATATGCAAAAAGATCAACAGATAGATGAAAACTGTACGGATGACGGTGAGCCGAAAAATACTTCCGGCAAACCCACTTTGAATATTTTGTACCATAATGATATTGTCAATGCAGCCATTTTAACTGTCAGATATTTCGGCGGCATACTTCTGGGAACAGGGGGGCTTGTAAAATCCTACACCGAGAGTGCAAACCGTGCGCTTAACGATGCAATATTGGTTGATACTGCAATGCTCTATGAAAAGCCTGTAAAAATAGGATACGATAAAATCAACCATTTGGAATATTTAACCGGCTTATATTCCCTGAAAATTGTGAACAGGGAATTTTTAGCCACGTATGTTATTTTTACACTACAGGGGCAAAAAGAGGTAATAGAGCGTCTTGAAGCAGAAGTGGGTGTAAAAGAGTGATTTGTTGAACGCTGAACTATCAGCGGTGACCACCGCCACCACCACCGTTTCCTCCGCCACCGCCGGAACCGCCGTTACCACCGTTACCACCGGAACCATGTCCTCCCATTCCTCCGGAGCCCTGTTGTCCGGCGCTCGACATGCCGCCCCTGCCGCTATTCATCCCCCCAGCATGACCCACTGCCGAAGCACCTCTATGACCGGCACTTATACTTTTTGAAACATTTTCTGCAAATCTACCGGAATGACTTCTTGAAAAATTTTCTCTGAAGCTTTGTCTCATCTGTTTCATTTCCTGGAGCGTAAAATTGTGCTGCATCGCCTGATTTAAAACGCCATTGATTTGTGATGAATGCACTCCCAGTCTGCTCATGGTCTTAGCAGTTTCTGTTACCTCTTGAGCCATTTGAGATATATTGCGGTTTTGCTGCATATTTTGATTAAGCAGACTGCCGATTGACTGGATATCTTCTCTTTTCATGCCAGCTGCCATGGCTTCTTTTACATTTTCTTCTATCTGCTGCCTCACAGACTTTTTCGAGGCATACTGAGCTGCAAATTTTGATGCGAATTCCTGCCTTTGAACCATTTGGTCTAAAGCACGGTTAATCATTTGCCCTCTTACATTTTTTGCTATCCCCTCATTTACTTTGTTTGTTAAATCTCTGACAGGGTATCCACGCTGTTGGTATTGCTCCACCTTGTTAAGGAAATCGCTGATGGTACTTTTGCTGTAACCGTGCTGGTACATATTCTGTAAGGTTTCAGCAACATCTTTTGATTTGCTGGCGGTTTGGCTTACCTGATTCCGTAATTCTGGAGGAGTGCTGCTTATCAACTCATCCATATTCACTTCTGCGGCTGAAACAAATGTATTCACAATTATGTTTAATAAAAAGATGACTGTTATTGTTATTTTATTCATTTTTTTCTCCAATTGCCTTTTAAAGATAAAACGGATTAATTGTGCTTTGGTTACATTAAAATTCTATAATACATAATTCTCCGCCGAAATCGTCTTTGATTTTCATCTGGCATTCAGGAAGATATACCTGGCCGTCCGCTTTGTAAAAAAACTTTATTTCTTCTACATCTCCCGGCTTGTTTAAGGTATATATCCAGTATTCCCCACTCTGCTTAAATTTCTTTCCCCTGAAGTCGTTTATGTCCGAATAGAATAGGACTTTATCTGCGTCTTTCCCATTGTAATAAAACGAAAGGGAGTCTTCCGACTGTTTGACATAATGCTTTGAACATGCCGTGATTGCTAAAAAAAGTATAAAAATTGCATTAAATTTTAATTTTATCATGCATTAACCTTTAAAATACTGTTTTTGTTGCCGAATCCGTCTTCTACCTTATATATTGAAGTGGGATCTGCGACAACTTTTTTTTCGTTAATCAGGTAAAAATATTTGTACTCACCGGGTTTGAGTTTTATTTCAGCTTCCCAGTAACCGCTCCGGCTGACCTTTTTTAATTTTAACGGTTTCCAGTTAGTAAATTCGCCGGATATCTCCACTTTTTCAGCTTCCGGCTTGTATATTACAAATCTGTAATTCACAAGTTTCTCTGCCTTCTGGGTATCCGGTTGGTTACTGAACATACTGAAGGCAAAAATAATTATTATAGAAGCGGCAAGCAGCTGAGTGAAACGAGTGAGATTTTTATAAGAGGAGATTTTCTTTGCTTTCGGAATATTCAACTGTGGTGTTTGAACTTCCGAAATCCTGTTTTTCATTACCATCTCAAAATCAATTGAGGAGATAGTTTCTTCGTAAAATTCTTCCTCATTGTGCACACTTTCCACAAACAGTTTTTTCTCTCTTAAATCAAGCTCATTGTCTATAAATTGGGAAATTAAAAACTCCTTCATAACTAAACCTCCTGGAAGTGTTTTTTCAGAGTTTTCCTGGCTCTGTGTATTATAACCTTTATATTAGCTTCGGAATGCCCGGTTATTTCGGCGATTTCCCTGTATTTCATATCGTTAATTATTTTAAGGGTGAAAATATGCCTCGTTTCATCGTCCAGCTTTGCAAGCATCTTTTCAAGGACATCTTCCTCTTTGGCCGATGATACGTTATTGTGTTCATCCTTAAAGGAGGACAAAAAGTCCTGCTCCACATATATCTCTTTTTTTTTGCGTTTTGTATCCAGAAAAGCGTTTCTGCCTATTTTGTATAACAGTCCTTTGTTTGGGTTATCCTGGTATTTTTGATATATTCTGAAGTAACTTTCCTGGAATATGTCACTGGCTGTTTCATAGTCACTGCAGAGATAATACAGATATTTGAAAAAACCGTCTTTGGTTTCCGAGTAAAATTTATCAAAAGTCATATATTCTCGCTCATTGTTTTAATATAGCCGTATATTTTAATTTACCAACACAATTTTGTATATTTGTATTCAGGTATAAGACGTGTGAGCAACAAAAAAGTTACATTCTGATAAAAAATTTGTAACGTTTCTGTTTTTCTTTCGTTCAGTACACAAGAAAAAACAAGGAGGCAGTAATGAAATATTTTAAACAACTTATTTTAGGGATTGCAACAATTCTGTTATTGTTTACGCTTTCTGCATGTGGCAGCAGTTCTTCAGACAGCACGGGGACAACTGCGGATTCATCTTTATCCGGTGTGGTAGTGGACGGATATCTGGATGGCGCTAAAGTATTCCTCGACTGTAATAACAATCTTGAACAAGATTACAATGAAGTTACTGTGGATTGGACAGATGAAAACGGCAATTATTCTTTAAGTTTACCTGACAATGCATCCCGATGTGCAGTTGTGGCACTGGGGATTGCTAATCAAACTTATGAGCATTTTGACAACGGTACTTCAGAGATGCTTAGAAATAATCTGACAATGGTATCTATGGACAACGATTCATACAGGGTAATCTCACCTTTTACATCGCTTCACTGGTACTATATGAATAATGACAATATGACCTTTGAAGAGGCGAGAAACCGGGTAATGCAGGAGCTTGGCCTTCCTTCCGGCAATGCAGTCTTTGAGGATTTTGTGGCCAGAGCAAGAAATAATTCATCATACAGGAATATGGTGCAGACGTCTCTTAGAATGGGTGAATATATGGGATATTATTGCAGTCAGGACAATTCCACGGACAATATGACTGTAAAAATGAGAAATGCTTTCAGATATATGCATCAGAATATAGGGATGGACAATTTCACAGATAGTGATATCCGGCCAGGCGGAATGGATGAGCGTTTTCCCGTGAGAATGGGAAATATGCAACAATAACTTAAGGCGGAGGTTTTCCTCCGCTTTTTTATTTGAGAATATCCGGCTTGGATTTTCTGCGTTTTAGTTCGGTATAAGAGTGAACAAAAAGTGTAAGAAGTATTATTGCGCCACCGATGAAAGTAGCTTCCGGCGGTTTCTCACCAATTGCAAGCCAAACCCAGACAGGCCCAAGCACAGATTCTATCAGTTGAAACATGCTGGCTTCCGGTGAAGTAATATATCTTGTGGCGCTTGCCATAAAAATCATTGCCATGGGCATTTGAAAAAGTCCCATAATTCCAAGCACAACATAAGAATTAACACCCATATCAAAAGGTGCGGCCAGCGGTAGAAAAGCAAATCCCAGCATGAAGCCGCTGATACAGACAATCGGAGTTCTTTTCAATTCCGGATTTTTCCTCAGAAATGTGAGATTAAGACCCATGGAAGCGGCTGTGATGACAGCTATGATATCCCCCTTTAAATTTAAACTTCCCAGAGAATCCTGAAAAATTATTATAACGCCTATAAGTGAGATTATCATGGCAATCCACGTTTTACTTTTAACCGGTTCTCCCAGAAAGATTCTTGTGAAAAGCGCAGCGAAAAGCGGAGCCATACTGAGAATAACAACAGTATTGGCGACAGTTGTATTTTCAACAGACAGAACAAATCCGGCACCGCTGACAACAAAAATTGCTGAAGACAGAAGAGTTTTGAACCAGTTGCTTCTGAAATCCAGAAGTCTGTTAAAACCATCTCTGAAAATGAGAAAAGCAGTGAGTGAAATCCCCATAAAGATAGCCCGCCAGAATATAATATTCCAAACATTTGTGTAGGCTATTCTGACAAGAAGGGCATCAAAGCTTATTATAAAAACACCGGTGGCCGCCAGTATTATTCCCTTGGCCTTGAGATTGTCCATTTAACTTTTTATCCTCAAAAATATAAATACAAAACCGCTTTTATCCCGAAATTTCCGGAAATACAACAGAAAAGAAAATTGAACAGATTATTAATAATTCATTTCATTTTGAAAATGGTTTTGTGAATGGTATAATTTAATATGGATAATGATAATCTTAAAGAAGTTTTAGATGTGGAGCATGAGGTAACGGAAAAAATCAATGAAGAGCAGAAGAAATTTGATTCTGAATTGAAACAGTACAAAAATGAGCTTGAAGAGAAGATAGCTTCTTTGCAGGAAAATTTAAAGCATGATTTAGAAATTTTCAGAGAAGAGTGCAAAAAAGATTTTGAGTACAAATTCAAAGAAGATTTGCAAAACCTTAAAGAGCGTAACGAAAGAATTAAAAATCAGGAATTTTCTTTTTTACAAACGATTATAGAACCCTACATAAAAGAAATACTGGATTGATTTTATGATAGTTAAAATGTCAAAGGTCCGCATCGTAGGACCCAAAGAATGCTCTGACAATGTGCTCAATGTTATTCAGCAGCTTGAATGCATGCAGATTGAGCGTTTCGAGGAAGAGATTGAGAGCCCGGAAAAAAGGTATCATGTTACCGAAAAAGAAATAACCGAGAAAGTATATCTTGAAGAATTCAAACAAAAAATTAACGAACTGTTCTCCTATCTGCCTGAAGTTGAAGTCCGCAAGAGCTACATAAATCCTGTAAATGTTTTGGATTTTTTAAAAAACCTTGTGGATAAGCATAAAGAGTATTCCAGAACTATTAATGAGGAAATCAATAATTTAAATCAGAACCTCAGTTCTCTGGAGAAGCACAGAAGTTTTTTAACGGCTTTTGAAGACATTGCCACCAAAGATTACCGCCTTCTCAGCTCTGATGCTGTGGGCTTGATTTTGAAAGATAAAAAATATCTGGGAACTCTTAACTCTTTAGTAGAGG
>DDHP01000005.1:0-18563 GCA_002338145.1 Deferribacteraceae bacterium UBA1873
TCTTCTTCTTTTTTCAGCGGGTAGAAGAAGGAACGGGTGCTGAAAATAGAAGGGTCTCCGAATTCGTCCGTAAAACTTAACCACTCCTCAAAAACCTGAGGATACAGAGCGTATGAGATTATATCTATATCCGATAGTTTTCTGTCGTATTTTTTTTCCAGTTGTTTTTTAACATTGTTGAAATCGTAAGGAGGGAGTTTCTCGCCAGGTCTCTCATTTATAGCTTTCTCATTTTTCAGAACTATCTTCCTGAGTTTTTCGTTAAACCCACCGTAAGGCTGGCCGAGCAGTCCTTTGAAGAAAGCCACAACAGAGTCCGGGAAAGAAAGTGTTTCGCCCTTTTCATACAAATCTTTTATTTCAAGTTCGTTTCTCACCATAAACAGAGCCATATCACCTACAACTTTTGAAGAAGGTGTTACTTTTATTATGTCGCCCAGCTCCTGATTTACTTCAGAATACATCTGTCTGACTTCTTCCCATTTGTCTATCAGACCCATGGCCTCCACCTGGACGATAAGGTTCGAGTACTGTCCGCCGGGGATTTCATGGTCATAAACTTCAGCAGATGCCGATTTCATACCACTTTCAAACGGAAAATAATATCTTCTTACCCTGTCAAAGTAGTCCGAAATATTTTGTGTCCATATTTTGTCCAGACTTGAAGCTTTGTCAGTATATTCAATTGCCGAATATATTGAGCCCAGATTGGGCTGACTTGTAAGTCCGCTCATTGAGCTTACTGCGGCATCCACCATATCTGCTCCGGCTTCAATGGCCATAAGTGCTGCAGCTTCACCGTTACCACTGGTGTCGTGTGTATGGAAATGAACCGGAAGCCCCGTTTCATCTTTGATTACCTTCACTAGTGTTTGAGATGCATAGGGTTTTAAAAGCCCCGCCATATCTTTGATGCCGATGATGTCAGTACCGGCTGCAGCCAGTTCATTGGCTAATTTTATATAATATTCGAGGTCATACTTTGTTCTGCTTTTATCGGAAATATCCCCTGTATAGCATATGGAGGCTTCGCAGATTTTATCGTGTTTTTTTACTTCTTCGATTGCCGGCTTTAGCTGCTCTATCCAGTTAAAACAGTCAAAAATACGAAAGACATCTATACCATTGTCTGCAGATAGTTTGATAAACTGCTTTACAACGTTGTCCGGATAGTTTGTATACCCTACAGCATTTGAAGCTCTCAGGAGCATCTGAAAAAGAATGTTGGGGACTTTTTCTCTGAGAAGTCTTAACCTGTCCCAGGGAGATTCTTTGAGAAATCTGTATGCAACATCAAAAGTTGCCCCGCCCCACATTTCCATAGAAAAAAGCTCGTGCATATGATGGGAGTAGGCATCAGCTATATTAAGCATGTCAATTGTCCTGAATCTTGTGGCAAGAAGTGACTGATGAGCATCCCTGAATGTTGTGTCAGTAAACAGAACTTCCTGGGATTGCCTGATATAGTCCAATACCCCCTGCACACCTTTCCTGTTCAGAATATCTTTTGTACCGCTCGGAATTTTTTCTCCGAATTTCGGTTGAAAAGATTTTATAGGGGGCAGTGTGACATCTTCGGTTATTTTAACCCCTGAAGGATTATTTACAATATTGTTTGCAAGAAATTTCAAAGCTTTTGTTGCTCTGTCCCGCTGTTCTTTGAATCTGTATAATTCAGGTGTGTTGTCTACAAAATTTGTATCAAAAGTACCCTTTATAAAGTCATCATGCATGACAACATTTTCAAGAAACTGTATATTTGTTTTTACTCCTCTGATACGAAATTCCTTCAATGCTCTGTCCATTTTTCGGGCTGCCTGTTCCAGTGTTGTTGCCCACGTTGAAACTTTTACCAAGAGAGAGTCGTAATGAGGTGATATAATAGCTCCCACAAAACCGTTACCTGCATCAAGTCTCACGCCGAAACCGGCAGCAGTCCTGTAAGCTTCTATTTCGCCGGTATCAGGCATAAAATTGTTTTCAGGGTCCTCTGTGGTGACGCGGCTTTGAATTGCAAATCCATGTTTATGTATACTTTTTTGATCTTTTATATTTATTAATGAATGGGAAAGTTTTTCCCCGGCTGCGATAAATATTTGTGCCTGGACGATATCTATCCCCGTTATAAGCTCGGTTACGGTGTGCTCCACCTGAATCCTTGGATTAACTTCAAGAAAATAGTGTTTTCCTTTTTCATCCACCAGAAATTCTACAGTGGCTGCGCTAATTAAATTCGCTTTTTTGCCGATGTTTAGGGAATCTTCATACAACTTGTTCAGTGTTTTTTCCGGAATATTTATTGAAGGTGCAATTTCAATAACCTTTTGGTGTCTTCTTTGAATAGAACAGTCTCTTTCAAAAAGGTGAACTATATTGCCGGATTTGTCTGCAAGCAGTTGTACCTCTATATGTTTGGGATTTTTTATATATTTCTCTATGATAATTCCATCTTTGCCGAAAGCTTTAAGAGCCTCTCTTTTGGCTGCCTCGAAATTATCTTTTAAGTCTTTTTCATTTTCAACAATTCTGATGCCTCGACCGCCACCTCCTGCCGTTGCTTTAAGTAATACTGGATAGCCAATGTTTTTAGCAACTTTTACTGCTTCTTCGTAGTCTTTTACCTCGCTGTCCGAACCTTCTATAACGACAACTTCGCATTCTCTTGCAAGATTTTTGGCTGTCTGCTTGTCTCCAAATATTTTTAATGTTTCAGGTTTTGGCCCGATAAAAATTATGCCTGCTTTCTCACAGGCTTCAGCAAATTCATAAGATTCAGATAGAAAACCGTAACCCGGATGTATGGCATCAATATTTCTTCGGAGAGCTATGTCAACAATTTCATCAATATTAAGATATGCCTGTACAGGTTCGAGTCCTGCCCCCACAAGGTATGCCTCATCGGCTTTATAGCGGTGGAGAGAATACTTATCTTCTTCGGAATAAATAGCGACTGTTCTGATGCCAAGTTCAGTGCAAGCTCTGAAAGTTCTTATCGAAATTTCGCCTCTATTGGCGGACATTAATTTTTTTATCCTCATTAACAACCCCTGTTTTATTTTTAAGAATAGTAATATAGAAAAAGTAAATTGTCAATAAAGATTATTAATTAAGCTTGCATAGCATTTTAACACCTGATAGTTATAATTTTTTGAATAATTTATTATTGTACATTATTAAATTAATGTTTTTTTTGATATTTAACATGAAAAGGTGAAATAATTGTAAAATTGATAGATAATAACTATTGTTTATAAAAATTAAAACATATTTATGCATTGAACGATGTATTATTAATGGTTTATATGATATATGATATCTATATTGATTGTATTGATTTATCTCTGCTTAAAGACTGAAAAATTTTTAAATGATTTTTCGATGGGCTGCCTTTGGCAGCATTTAACAGGGCATGGATGACAACTACCCATTGTGTCTTCTCGAGCGAAACAGAGTGGAGTCGAGAGATCTCTGCCGTTGTTTGATAAGAGACTTATCAACTCCGCTCGAGGTGACAGTAAACTGTATAGCATCCGCCGTAGGCGGATAAATAGGATGTTACATATATTTACCAGTCTTTCAGACTGGTGCTATCCGCAGGCATTCCTTTGACCGGAACGGAGTGGAGCGGAGAAATCTCTGACGTTGGACAAAAGACCTCTCCGCGTCGGTCGGGGTGACAATAACTTACTTATTCAAAAGTTCTGATTTAAGAGAGTTAAATGTATTTAAAATATTATTTTTTCAATTGACGGCAATAAAAAAGCGGTGATGAACCGCCGCTTTTTTATGTTTTAATGGAGGTTTTTTCCATAACTCTTTTTGCCAACGACTGGAACGCTTTTGTTACAGGGCTGTTTTCATTTTCTATGACGTAAGGTGTACCAGCGTCACCGTTTGCAACAAGCTGCGGATCAAGAGGAATGCTTCCCAGAAAGTCCACATCCAATTCTTTTGCTGCTTTTTCACCGCCGCCTGTTTTAAAAATTTCTGTTTTTTCTCCACAGTGCGGGCATACGAATCCGCTCATATTTTCAACTATACCAAGGGTTTCAACGTTTATTTTTCTGCTGAATGTTACAGATTTTCTGGCGTCCAGCAGAGCGACTTCCTGCGGCGTGGTTACGATTATACTTCCGTCAAGTTCTCCCATGATATGTGTGACACTTAAAGGTTCATCGCCGGTGCCGGGAGGCAAATCTATGATAAGATAGTCCAGACTTCCCCACTCCACATCACTTATAAACTGTTGTATAAGGCTGTGTTTTAAAGGGGCTCTCCAGATTACCGCATCGTCGTCATTTTTCAGAAGGAATGCGACGGACATCACTTTCAGATTGGCAATAGGTTCAAAGGGTATAATCCCTTCGGAGGTTGATAAAACGCCTTTTTCTTTGATACCCAGCATTTTGGGAATATTAGGCCCGTGAATATCCGCATCAATTATGCCGACTTTGTGTCCCAGTGAAGCGAGCATGGCTGCCAGATTTACTGTAACTGTTGACTTACCTACTCCACCTTTTCCGCTCATTACCATTAGTTTGTTATCGATTTTAGATAGTTTCTCTTTAATAATTTTATCAGTATGTTTTTCTTTCTCGGATGTGTCACAGCTGTCACCGGAAGCACATGTGTTGCAGGAGCTGTCCTCATTACAGTTGGAACTCATATATATCCTCCTTATGTTTGAATATTCAAAAACTATAATAATGAAATATAGAAAAAATTCCACATATAAATTTTTAATTCTCAATTTGTTGAGTGGTGTATTGGTATATTGGTATATTGGGGGATTGGTTGAGTGGTGTATTGGTATACTGGTTATTGGTTATTGGTGAAGCCTTGCACCTCGGCCCTTTGAACTGTTTTTTCAACCCTTTCAACCGCCTCAACCTTTACCTATACCTTCTCAGCCTTTGCATCTTACACCTTGGATCTTGAAACCTTTCTGCATATAAATAAAAAAGATGACGTAACGCGTTTTTTTTGTTAAACTTGTAATATGGAAAAGCACTACCATGGTCATAGAAGCAGGCTGAAAAAGCGGTTTTCCCAAAATCCGGATTCAATGTTTGATTATGAAATTATAGAGCTGCTCCTTGGATATGTGGTGAAAGGTAAAGATGTTAAACCTATGGCCAAAGATCTTTTGAATCACAGCAATGGTCTTGCCGGTATATTTGGTTGTAAGCCATCGGATATTAAAGGGCTGGGAGAAGAATCCGATATATTTTTCCGTCTGATCAGGGAGTTTTACCGCAGAGTAAACCTGGATAAAGCTGAGAAGGAAAAGTCTTTGGTTGACAGTCCTGATAAGGTGTATGAATTTCTGAAGTATCATATAGGCTATTCAGAAAAGGAAGTCTTTATAGTTCTGCTACTGGATAGCTCCAATGCTGTAAAAGGGTACGAGGTTATGTCCGAAGGGACGGTCAATCAGGCAAACGTATACCCGAGAGAAATAGCCAATAAAGCTTTGCAAAAAGGTGCTACTGCAGCGATTATATGCCATAATCACCCCAGTGCCAATTTAAAACCGTCAAATGACGATTTACGTATAACACGTAAAATAAAAGAAGGTCTTTCTCTGTTTGATATAGCTTTGCTTGATCACCTCATTATTACATCTCAGGGATTTTTATCATTTAAAAAGGAAGGGTATTTATAATTCCATCAAATACTTATTTTAACAGGAGTATTCAATGAAAGATACTGTATTTTTGACAGGAGCAACAGGTTTTGTAGGCAGTGAAGTACTTAAGGAACTTCTGAAAAAAAATTACCGCGTTAAAGTGTTGGTAAGAGATAAAAGCAGGTTAAAAGAGAATTCTGCCGATATAATTCCTGTGGAGGGCGATGTACTGGATTCGGAAAGTTTCACTAAAGAAATGGAAGATGTGGACACCGTTATTCATCTTGTTGGGATAATCAGAGAGTTTCCGTCACAGGGTATCACATTTGAAAAACTTCATTTTGAAGCGACAAAAAATGTTGTGGACGCAGCTGTCAATAACAGTGTGAAACGTTTTATCCAGATGTCGGCAAACGGCGCCAGAGAAAATGCAGTAACGGATTATCATAAAACGAAATATAAGGCCGAGGAATATGTAAGAAACTCAGGGCTGACATACACGATTTTCAGGCCTTCACTGATTTACGGTCCTGGCGATGCCTTTGTCAATATGCTTGCAGATATGATAAAGAAGCTGCCTATTTTTTCTTATTTCGGCAAAGGTGATTATAAGATGCAACCGGTTAGTGTCTATGAAGTAGCGGAAATTTTTGTAAAAAGCATTCCGATACCCACTATGTATGGCAAAACATATTCTGTATGCGGTAATAAGGTTTACACTTATAGGGAGTTGTTAAATACTATAATGGATATCATAAATAAAAAACGACTGCTGGCTTCTGTGCCTGAGGCTTTTGTGAGTGCGGGTATAGCTGTTTTTGGCGGATTCAGCTGGTTTCCAATTACAAAGGATCAGTTTATTATGCTGAAAGAAGGAAATGTTTGTGATAGTGATGAGGTGTTTAGGGATACAGGTGTTGAGCAAAGAAGTATGGAGTCTGTTTTAAGGACATATCTTTCTTAAAATCTTAAAACCTGAGAATAGCCTATTTATTTTTTTCCTAACATCACTCCATTTTTGCAATAGAAGTATTCTTATATGAATTAAGACCTTTGCACAACTATAAAAGGTCATCCCGAACTTGTTTCGGGATCTATGAATATCAACAAGTTACGAGACCCTGAACCAAGTTCAGGGTGACAACAAGGCAATTGTGCAAAGGTTTTGAATTTTGAGTAATATCTGTCAATATTTGATTGACAAAATATTTATTGTTATATATTTATATGCATGAGGAATAGTACAGCGTTATACTATATTCTTTCCTGCCATCATTTCTACAATATAGTGAATGATAGAGGATATGTTGAATATGTTAAAAATAAAACTGAGCGTGAAATAGAATACTTTTTTAACAAAAGGTTTGTCAGACATGAAAAATGGTTCCGGAAATATTTCAAATTTTTAACAGCGGTGTTTACTGTTAATTTGCTTTCCAGAGAATTTGAAAGATTTTTAAAAAAAAAGGCATGTTTTTTTGACCAAAAATATACGTTGACCGCACCTTCTACTCTGTTTGCAATTAATGAGTATAATAAAAATCGGGCATTTTTTAACATTGAATATGATAATTTTGTATTTATTAAAGATTTGGTGTATGAACTTAACGAAAAGGTAAAAGCATACTGCAAAAATAAAAAATTGGATGTTGATCTTGATTTTATTTTACAGAGCAATACGCCTCTGGGAATTGAACTGGAATTTTCAAATAAAGGGGCATCAGCAGGAAAACTTTTTCAGTCGCACAAAAAAGATTCATTACTGAATTTTTCCAAGTACTATTATTGTCATATGATGAACTTTATGTGGCGTTTCGGAGCATATATCGATTCGAATATTCCTATGCAGCAATTTGTGAAAAAAGGAGGTTTTCTTGAATACACTTTCACTGTTCCAGACAGGGCGTTTGAACCATCCAAGCCTTTGACCAACAGCCCGAATTTTGCTTCTACGCTTATTGGCGAAGCGGTAAGATTTACACCGGTGAAGCCCCACAGCCTCCATGTTACTCTGGAAGTAAACAGCTTTAGTGATAGAAAAAAGCCATATGTTTCTTTTGATGATATGGTGTTTCTTTTTTTATGTACAGGGGAATTTGCTACATCCCCAAAAGGTGTTGTGGAAAAGAGGATCACGGAAAAGAATATGAAAGATGCTGTTATTTTTAGAAAAAGAAAGAATAAAAAAGGTTTGGTAAATACAGTTGAATTTACACATATGAGGCTGTCCAGGGATTTTGTCAAACGAAATGTTTATGAGCCTTCGCTATTACTTATGATTGCATATAAAAATCTTTTTGCATTCTCAGACATTTTCCCCTATACAAAGAAAATGTATGATTGGGGCAAAAAACCCGAAGCCTGGAAAAATACACCTGTTGAAATGTTCGAGCGGGTTAGAAAAGGTTTGGATATGGAACGCTCACTACCTGTTGGTTATAAAAATGAAATGATTGACAGGCTGAGAAAATTGTATGACTACAATGTACATATTTTGAAAAATGCTTAATAAGGAGGAAAATTTGAAAAATCACTTTACGGTATTTACATATGGAACACTTATGAAAAATTTTGAAGGTTATGATAAATTTATGAGACATTGCAGATTTATTGGAAAAGGTTATATAAATGGATTTCTGTATCACACATTTTCAGGTTATCCGGCTGTTATCCCGGATGAGGAAAACGGAGAAAAGGTTTTTGGTGAGCTCTATGAAGTTGACACAGATACGATGAAGGAAATAAGGCGTTATGAAGGGGTGAATTCTTTTTTGACATGTTATGAGGAAAGAACGGTGAATGTAACATTTGATGGCAAAAAAGCAGGAGCACGTGCTTTTACTGTAACTGCATCGAGAGAATTTTTGGTAAAGCTAACAAGTAGGCTTGTCAAATACGGGGACTGGAGACATTTTTTAAACAATTCAGGTAGAAGGCGCAGTATTGTAACATGATGTCTGCAAACATGTCCCATTTTCAAAGTAAATATCACTTTTTACTTATTTTCGGATCCAATAGGTCTCTCAAACCTTCTCCCAAAAGATTATAACCAAGTACTGTTATAAATATTGCAAGGCCCGGGAAAACAGAAAGCCACCAGGCAAAGGTGATATTGTCTTTTCCTGCAGTCAGGATATTACCCCATGATGGTGTAGGGGGTTGAACGCCTAAACCTAAGAAACTCAGTGCTGATTCTGTTAGTATTGCTCCTGCAACACCTAAGGTAGCTGCGACAAAAACAGGTGTGATTACATTGGGTAGAATATGTTTAACAAGTATTTTTACATTGCTGATATTCTGAAGTTTTGCGGCTGTTACAAAATCGCGTGTCTTTATACTTAATGTTTCCGCCCGTACCAGTCTGGTGACTCCCATCCAGCTCGTTAAGCCGATTACCACCATCACATTGGTTACAGATGGCTCAAGGAATGTTATCACCGCAAGAATCAAAAAAAATGCCGGAAAGCAGAGCATGATATCCACAAATCTCATTATCAGAGTATCCACAAGCCCCCCGAAATAACCTGAAACTAAACCAAAAAATAATCCGATAATTACCGATATCCCAACTGCTACAAAACCGACAAAAATTGAAATCCTGGTTCCGTATATCACTCTGCTGAACACATCTCTGCCAAGCTCATCTGTTCCGAAAAAGTGTGTCTTGGACGGTTCCGCCAGAACATTGGCCAAATTTATGTCAGTGGGATTATGTGTTGCAATAAAAGGTGCAAAAATGGCAATTAAAATAAAAAAGAATACAATTGCCAGTCCGAGATACATAAGTATGTATTTATTGATACGTTTTAAAAAATTATTTTTTACCATAACGTATCCTTGGATCCACAATGGCGTACAGTATGTCTGCAATTAAGTTACCTAAAAGCGTAAGTACTGCTCCTATAACGAGAATACCCATTACAACAGGATAATCACGCATCATCACTGATTGATAAAAAAGTTGTCCCATCCCAGGAATACTGAAAATGGATTCAAAAATTACACTTCCTCCTATGAGCCCGGGAATTGACAAACCTATAATAGTAATTATGGGAAGCAAAGCATTCTTTAATGCGTGCTTAAATATTACTGTTTTTTCAGGAAGTCCTCTGGCTTTTGCAGCCAAAACATAATCGTTGTTCAGTACATCCAACATACTGTTTCTGGCATACCTACTTATTCCGGCAAGACTTCCAAATACTGATACTCCCACCGGTAATACACTGTGTTTGGCTATGTCTCCTATTTTGCCTAAAAGTGTCATATTCTCGAAATTGTATGACATCAGTCCCGAAATAGGCAACCATCCCAGCTTTATACCGAAAAAATACATGCATAGCAGAGCCAACCAGAATGTTGGTACGGCAAAACCGATAAAGACAAAAACGGTGCTAGTCTTGTCAAAAAAAGAGTCTTTATAGTATGCATTTAAAATTCCAAGGGGCAGCGCAATTATAAAAATAAGAATCATTGACATGATATTCAGATATATTGTGTATGGAATCCGATGTTTTATTTTTTCCATGACCGACTGACCATCTAAAGCAAAGGATTCTCCAAAATCAAGTACAGCTATATTTTTCAGCCATTCCCAATATTGTATATGTATAGGTTTGTCAAGATGATAGAGTTTTATAAGTCTTTCACTGACTTCACTCGAGGCATTAGGGTTCATGGACGTCATTAGCTGGGTGGGATCACCCGGAGTCAGGTGGATTACAGCAAAGCTTATAAGTGTTATTCCTATTAATAGGGGTAACATTCCAAGCAGACGTTTAATCAGATAGAAAAGCAATTTATTGCACCCATGTAAGCTTATCAAAAATTACTGCGTTAGGCTATATTTTCTCAGATTTTCCGGTACGTACCAGTCCTCAAAGTTGTACATCAGTCCTGCCGGTGCCGGCTCCACTCCTTTAAAACGTTTGTGCAAAGCAACTAATGCATTGGGAACGTATAAAAAAGTGTAGGGTTGATCTTCAGCAAGTATCTCCTGTGCTTTATAATAGAGTTTACGTCTTTTATCCTGGTCAAATGTTAGTCTGGCTTTTTCTATTATTTTGTCAAGCTCATCATTTTCATAACAGATGAAATTTAAATTTTTACCTGAGCATTTGGAAGAGTGCCAGACATCATATAAATCCGGCTCCAAAGGTATGCTCCATCCCATAACCAATGCGTCAAAATTACGTTTGTCTATATATTCGTTTATCAGAGTGGCCCATTCCATAATACGGATTTTAACTTTAATACCTAATTTTTTCCAATTTTCCTGTACTATTTCTGCGATTTTTGCTCTGTTGGAATTACCCTGGTTTGTCATTAGCGTAAAAGAAAATTCTCTGCCGTTTTTATCTAAATATCCATTGTTGTCAGAATCTTCCCACCCTGCTTCTGTAAGTAGTTCTTTGGCCTTTTCAAGATTATATTCGTACCTTTTAACGTCGGGGTTATACCAGAAACTATCCGGTTTATATGGTCCTGTTGCCACGTGCCCTTCTCCGAAGAGTACGCTTTCTATTATTTTTTCTTTAGGGGTGGCATAGGTTAGAGCCTGTCTGACACGTTTATCTTTGAACAGTTCATTTCTTAAGTTGTAGCCTATATATGAATAGGAATTTGAGAGATAGGTATATTTTTCAAAATTATCTTTGAATTTTGGTGTATTAGTTTGCTTGGAATATTGTAGCGGTGTCAAAGACATAAAATCAAGATTTCCTTTTAAAAGCTCCATAAACATTGTGGTAGAATCAGGAATTATTTTCAGTACGTATTTGGCTATATTTGGACGTCCGTCAAAATAACTTTTGTTTGCTTTTAAAGTGATGCTTTCACCAGGATTCCATTTTACAAATTCATAAGAACCTGTGCCTATAGGATTTCGTTGTAGTGAAGATTCAGTGATTTTTACGTTTTCAAGAAGGTGTTTTGGAAGTATAGACATAGTCCAACTATTCAGAGCCGGAGCAAAAGGTTTTTGATAATTAACCCTAATTGTGTAATCATCTATTATAGTAATGTTATCTATTATTCTGAAATCTGAATCGTAAGCAGTGGGGGTGCTGTCATCGATTATTGTTTCATAAGTAAATTTAACATCATCTGCATTAAATATTTTTCCGTCGTGCCATTTGACACCTTTTTTCAAATGAAACGTTATACTTTTTTTGTCATTAGATAATTCCCAGCTTTTTGCTAAATCTCCGGTGAGCTTAAGATTTTTGTCGTATTTGAGTAATCCGTTATAAATGTGGGACGCAATTTGGTGTGACACAGAATCTGTTGATAGAATTGGTATCAGGTTGCTGGCATCACCTATACTGCCCTCAAAGATTATATCCCCAAACGGTTTGTCCTGCTGTGAATCATCTGTATTACTATTAGACGTTTGTTTTGGTATGCTTTTATTCTCTGTCACGTTCTTATTTGCATTTTCACTTTCACCGTTTTTGTCCGTGCAGCCTATAACTGTTATTGTAGCTATGATTAAAATTAATATAAAATAATTTTTAGGTGTCATATTCTATCAATTACTTTCCAGCGGTACTTGGGGAGATTGTTGTTGTTGTTGTTCTGCCGGTGCCTGCTGTTGCATTCTGTTTAGTATAGAACTACCTTCTTTCTCTGTGGAAAGTATTGTTAATGATATTGACGTAAAAAAGAAAATTACCACAAGCACTGTGGTTATTTTGTTTATTACACTTGCCGGCGATCCGGGACCGAAAACATTACCGGCTCCCCCACCAAAGGCTTCGCTAAGACTTGTGCCCTTACCTGACTGTAACAAAACAGCCAATATGAGCAAAAAGCAAATAAAAACATGGATTCCCAGAATTACTGCGTACATTTATCACCTCTGTTTATAAACAATTTTTTATTATATCTGTAAATTTTTTGGACTGCAAACTTGCTCCACCAACCAGGGCACCATCGATATTTTTCATAGAAATAAGTTCTTTACTGTTTTCCGGTTTTACGCTTCCACCATAAATAATTCTTATGTTATCAGCAGAATCTGTTCCGTATTTTCTGTTTATAAAATCCCTGATTGCTTTGTGTACTTCTTCGGCGTCATTGCTACTGGCTGTTTTTCCTGTTCCTATTGCCCAGACAGGCTCATAAGCTATGATGACATTTAAAAGTTGCTTATCGGATATTCCCGCCAACGCTTTTCCAACCTGTGCAATCACTGTTTCTATATGGATTCCGGCTTCCCTTTCCTGCAAAGTTTCACCTACGCATGCAACTACATTAAAATTTTTGTTAACGCATGCAGTAAGTTTTTTGTTTACCATTTCATCTGTTTCACCGATTATATGCCTTCTTTCAGAATGGCCCAGCAGTGTGAAGCTGCATCCCACAGATGTAAGCATTTCTACAGAAATTTCTCCGGTGAAAGCGCCGCTTTCCTCAAAGTATACGTTCTGAGCGCCCAGCATTATGTTCAAATTTTGAGAATTTAAAATTTCTTTTACAGGATATAGGTTCGTAAAAGAAGGTATTAGAGCAACATCGATATTTTCGTTAATTGCTGAAGATTTGCTTATTGCTTTAGCGAGGTCCTTTGCCATAGAGGCATCAAGATTCATTTTCCAGTTACCGGCTATGAAAGGTTTTCTCATTTTTTATCATCCTCTGCAACTTTTATTTCTTTTGTTGGTTGTGAGTTTTTTCCCATCTCACAGGTTCCGTTAAAGATTACTCCATCTTCAATATTTAATGAGGGTGTCTTTATGGTTCCCACAACATTAGCTGGTTTATACAGCTCAACTTTTGATTTGGCAACAATTGTTCCTTCAAATTTACCTGAAATTTTAACAATACCAGCGTCAATGTCTGCTTTCACTTTCCCGGAATTTGCAACTACAAAGGTATCGTTTGTTTTAACATTTCCTTCAAAAGAACCGTCTATTCTTACCAATCCATCAAAAATCAGGCTACCGTTAAACGTTGTATTTTTCCCCAGGAAAGCATTTATAGTCCCATCATCACCTTTTGATTTTATCATTGTTCGCCCCTTAAATTATTGATTATTCTATCCAATTCTTCCTGGGTAGAATATTTTATTTCTATTGTGCCACCTTTTTTTCTGGTTTTAATTTCAACTCTGGTTTGTAATTGCTTTTCAAGTTCATTTTCTATACTTTGCAAAAAAACTGATTTTTCATTTTCTTTCTTTTCTTTAGTATTATTTTTTAACTTTTTTATCAAGTTCTCTGTTTGTCTTACATTTAATTTTTTTTGCAATATTTCTTTTAGTGCGGTTTTTATTTCTGCTGTTGTTTCAAGCCCTAACAAAGCGCGTGCATGACCTTCTGTAATCATAGATTTTTCCATTGCATCTATAACTTCGGAAGGCAGGGATAGCAGTCTTATATTGTTTGCCACCGCACTTCTGCTTTTACCTACAACGGCAGCTACCTGCTCCTGAGTATACCCATATTTCTCCATTAGACTTTTATAAGCTTTGGAAAGTTCAAGGGGGGTGAGATTTTCACGTTGGATATTTTCAATAATAGCAAGCTCTAATTTTTCCTGGTCATTTTTTAAGTCTTTCACTACCACAGGAACTTTCTTCAAACCTGCAAGTCCCGCAGCTCTCCATCGCCTTTCTCCGGCTATGATTATATATTTTTCATTATATTTGCTGACTATTAATGGTTGTATAACCCCTTTGCTCCGAATGGACTCCACCAAGTCATTTAACGAATCCTGATCAAAACTTTTTCTCGGTTGTTCCGGGTTCGGCTGAATGTCAGAAATATCCAATTCTGTTATTACCTTTGAAATTGATTCGTTTTTAGGAATAAGTGATTCCAAACCTCTTCCAAGAGGGCTTCTGTTTTTCATAATCTCTTAATAATCTCCCTAGCAAGTTCTATATAACTCTCAGAACCTTTTGATCGTATATCATAAGAGATAATAGGTTGTCCATAGCTTGGTGCTTCACTCAATCTTACATTTCTTGGGATAATTGTATTAAAAAGTTTTTCCCGAAAATATGAGCGAACCTGCCTATAAACCTCTTTTGACAAGTTGTTTCTGGGATCATACATGGTGAGAAGAATCCCTTCGATGTCCAGATCAGGGTTCAGGCTGTCCTTTATTAAATTTACAGTATTTATAAGCTGACCCAATCCTTCAAGAGCATAATATTCGCATTGTAAAGGTATTAAAACGGAATCTGCAGCAGTAAGGGAGTTTATAGTCAATAGACCAAGAGAAGGGGGGCAATCTATTACGATAATATCGTAATCTTTAGAAATTCTTGTTAGCGGAGTTTTTAGCCTAGTCTCTCTGGAAAGAACAGTTACCAGCTCAACTTCAGCAGCAGTTAAATCTATTCTGCTTGGTGCAATGAATAGCTGGTGAATGGTTGTTTCCGAAATGATACTTTCTATAGAAGTGTTACCAATAATAACATCGTAAATACTCGCCTTAAGTTCAGAAGGCTGAAGCCCCAGACCACTTGTTGCATTGGCCTGTGGATCCATATCTACGATAAGAACTTTAAGTTCAGCAAAAGACAGAGCTGCAGCCATGTTAACTGCAGTCGTGGTTTTACCTACGCCACCTTTTTGGTTTGCAATTGCTATAATTTTTCCCATAACCGAGTAAGTCTAATGAAATGCCGCCTAAAAATCAAGACTTTTAAATTTCGAGTTTTAAAAGTGATTGAGGATTTTGATGTGATTGGTGAGGGTAGTTATTGATATTTTTTACACATTTTTGCTATGCATTCTATATGGTAGGTTCCCGGAAACATATCCAGAATGAAGAATTTATCTATATTGTAATACTCACCGATTCTGTGGATATCACGGGACATTGTCATCGGATTGCAGGATACATAAATAAAGTTATCCGGCTTTTTTCGTTTTATAAATTCCGTTACGTTTTTTCCCATACCTTTTCTGCCCGGATTAGCGAGAATTGTGTCAAAAGGAACTGAAATTCTGAAAATATTTCTGTCCACATCTTCCCTATGAAAACGTGCGTTGGGAATATTGGCATTTTTTGCCAGTTTTACGGACTCCCCGGATATTTCATAAGCGTTGATTTGTTTTGCTTTTTCAGCTGCAGCCAGTGTTAAAAACCCTGACCCAGCATATAATTCCAATAAACGACTACCTACAGGAATCATATCGGCAACTGTTTTTTGAAAATCATTCAGAAAAAATCTGTTGGATTGTGAAAAGCCGTCAAATCCCGTATAAAATGTTCCGAATGCGCTTTTTACAGGAATGTTTTCTGTGCCTTCTATTCCGGACGGTGTTGAAATCCCGTCAAATATATTCAATAACTTTTCCCTGTTGGTGTCATTGAAATTACAATCCGTTTTCAGGAGTGCTTTGTTCTCCTCATTTTCAATTACATATATGTTCCCCTGTTCGCTTTTATCGGTATATCTTTTTAATGTGTTGATTTTATTAATTAGGGAAGTTTTCATTACAGGGCATTCTTCCACAGGAATTATTTCATGGCTTTTATGTCTGAGAAAACCGATTTCTCCGTTTTTCACTTTCATATTTACTCTGAATCTATAGTTCAAAGGTTCTTTTGAGAGAACACTGTCTATATTAAAATTTTCAAAATTTCTAAAAATATTCCTGATAATCTGCTCTTTTATCTTTATCTGTGATGCATGTTTTATATGTCCGAACAGGCACCCTCCGCACTCTCCTATATACCGGCAGTATTTTTCACCCCGATGGTGGGAATACTTGTTAATTTCCAGCAGTCTGCCGAAGGAGTATTTCTTTTTCTCCTCAATAATTTTTATGGTGACATTATCACCCTGAACGGTAAAGGGAACAAATACCGCTTTTCCTGATATTCTGCCGACACCGTAGCCTTCATAAGCTGTATCGATTATATCCAATGTATAAGTATTCATCATACAGTGTTCAGAAAAGCCCTGTCCCAGTCTTTGTTTACGGGATCAAAACCTTTTTCTCTTAATGATTTCACAAACTCGGCCACTGATCTTTTATCTTCCACTTCAAACTGTTCGCCCGTGTGCTTATTATTTTGGTAGCCTCCGGGCTCCGTTTTGGAACCGGCGCTCATCTGTGTTACGCCGAGCGGCAAAATATTATCCCTGAATTCTGCAGACTCCCTTGTGGAAATGACCAGCCCTGCGTCGTTTTTAAAAATTCTCAAAGCAAGCAGGCACTGAACCAGATTTTTATCGCTGATAATCTGGTGTGGAGTGAAATTACCTGCGGCTTTTCTGATTCTGGGAAATGATATTGTAAAATGTGTTTTCCAGTAATTCTTTATCAGATAATCTGCGTGCATTCCCACGAAGAATTCTTCTGTTCTGAAATCCTCCAGTCCCATCAGAGCACCTATCCCGACAGTTCTGATGCCGGCCTGAGCTCCTCTTTCCGGTGACTTTAGCCTCCACAAATAATCGCGTTTTTTGCCCGCTGGATGTACCTGTGAATAGGTTTTTTCATTATACGTTTCCTGATAAATCGTTAGTCCGTCTACGCCTTCTTTATAAAGTTCATGATAATTTGTTTCGGACAAAGGATATATTTCAATGGAGATGGATGAAAAGTATTTTTTGCATATCCGAACGGCTTCTTTTAAATATTCCATATTCACAATCTTCGGGGATTCCCCGGAAACCAGAAGGATATGCTGTATCCCCTGAGAAGATATGATAGAGGCATCCTTTTCGATTTCATCAAAACTCAGTGTTTTACGCTCGATATCATTTTTTCTGTTGAAACCGCAGTAAACACATGAATTGGTGCATTCGTTTGAAAGATAAATAGGGGCGTAAAGTTTGATTGTTTTACCGAAACGCTGTCTGGTTATTTTACTTGCGGTCTCTGCCATCTCTTCAAGAAAATTTTCAGCCGCAGGGCTCAGCATCGTGGCAAAATCTTCAGGGGATTTATTACTTTTTGACAGGGCATTTATCACATGTTTGCTCTCTCTGGAATGGATAAAATCTTTAATTTGATCCCACGGATATTTTTCCTGCAAAATGTCGTAATAACTCAATATTTTCTCTCCTTTTTAATCTCTTAAAAAACCTGTAAGCGGACTTGATGCGGCAGCTTTGTTCTGTTCGGCGGGTTGACCCGCACTTATTGCCGTACACACTGCTTCAACGGCTGAGCCAAAAGCTTTTGCCATTTTCACCGGATCTTCTGCGGTGGCAATAGCTGTGTTCACCAGTACGGCGTCTGCGCCAAGTTCAAAAGCCTCACAGGCATGGCTGATTTTTCCTATACCTGCATCGACAACCACAGGTATTTGTGACTGCTCTATAATAATTTTAATATTTTCCACTGTTTTTAAGCCTTTATTACTGCCTATTGGTGCCCCGAGAGGCATAACGGTTACCGTTCCGATATCTTCGAGACGTTTTGCCAGTACCGGATCGGCATTAATATACGGCAGAACGTTGAATCCCTCTTTTACCAGAATTTCGGCAGCTTTGTATGTTTCCACTGGATCGGGGAGCAGATAATTGGGATCAGGTGTTACTTCCAGCTTGACCCAGGGTTCACAACCGGCTGCTCTTGCCAGCCTGCTCAATCTTACAGCTTCTTCGGCGTCTCTGGCTCCGGAGGTATTGGGCAGCAGAAGGTATTTATTGGTATCTATATGCGATAATATATTATCTTCCGGATTCTGAATATCAACGCGTCTTAATGCCACCGTTATAATTTCAGCGCCGCTTGCCTTCAATGCATCCTTCATGATTGTATTGGAAGGAAATTTTCCGGTACCTATCATCAATCTGCTCCGGAAAGTTCTGTTTGCTATCTGCAGCTTGTTTTGAAACATTTATCCTCCATTTTTATGTTAATGATTCAGGTTTTGTAATGATGCCGATGGTTAGTACCAGTCTTTTAGACTGGTAAATCTATATATTCGCCACAGGCGGATGCTACACAGTTTTTGTCACCTC
>DDHP01000005.1:18871-20092 GCA_002338145.1 Deferribacteraceae bacterium UBA1873
CCAAACAACGTCAGAGATTTCTCTTCACCACCTACGGGTGGTTCATCGAAATGACAATAATTTATGTCATCCCTTTCCCTGTTAAATGGCTTTCGGTCTATCAGCAAAGCTGATATTTAACAGGGTGAACAAAGCCGGGGATCTCCCTTTATATTATAATTTCTGCGTTTCTGCAAAAAATTCAGCAAACTTTAGCCTAAATATTAGACTCTGCAGTTTAAATGTCAAATAATTAATAAAAAATATTTAAAAAACTTTTTTCTTAAGTATAATACTGCAACTTTAAGGGGGAATGGTGAAATATAGAGAGAGAATTTTAAGTTTACTGACTTTACCCACCCGATTTGCAAAATTTTATCTGTTTCTGCTTTTATTCCTGGGGCTCTCTTTTTTAAGTATCTACTTTGTATATAAGAAAATCGGCGGTAACAGTTTTGCATTTGATAAACAGCTTATTTCATTTGATTTTCTGACATATATTGTGATTCTGCTGTTTTTATATTTTCTTTTTGACGGTTTGAGACTGTATTTTGTGCTGAGAAGTATAAACGAAAAAGTACCGTTTAAAGATATCTTTAAATTGGTATTTATAAATATTTTTATCTCCAATGTAACTCCTCTGGCAACCGGCGGAGGGTTTGTTCAGATATTTTATCTTACTAAAAACGGTGTCCCTATGGGCAAAGCTTCTGCGGCGACGCTTATACGTACATTTTTGGCCGTTATATTTTTGTTTATTTCTGCACCTCTTATAATTATTTTTGCAAAGTCAGGGCAATTCGCCTCTTTTTTGACTGATAATATTTACACATATATTTTTATAATTCTGGCTCTGTATTTTCTGGCATTTTATGTAGTGGTTTTTAAAAAGAGATATATTTGCTGCATAGTGTATATTTTCCTCAGGCTTTTGCGGAAAATGCACTTTATCTCCCATGGCCGTTTTTGCAGATATAAGTTCAAATCGATAAAACAGATTATTTTATTTTCCAAAAGTCTTGCATGGTTTTTAAAGGGTGATATCAAATTTGTGGCATCCTCTATATTTTTTACTTTTATGTTTTTGATGTCCCTGTTCAGTTTTTCTGCTATAATATTATGGGAGTTAAGTTACGCCGTTGGTTATTTTGATATTGTGGGGCTGCAGGTGGTGATCACATTCCTGATGTATTTTGCTCCCACTCCCGGTGCTTCCGGTGTTGCAGAAGGTGCTTACAGCGT
>DDHP01000012.1:0-2575 GCA_002338145.1 Deferribacteraceae bacterium UBA1873
TCCGAGCGTAGCCGAGGAATCTCCCTATATAAATAATTTCTGCAAATCTGCTTACCACCTTAAATACTTCAACAATCCCTAACTAATGTACATGCCCTCCGGCCATTGGCAAGCTTAAAATATATACGAGAAGTATACTAAGCAGTATAAAACTGACTGCTATGAATATCCTGCCGGATTTGTTCACCAGATTCCGTTTTTTTAGTACATAAAGTGAAACGGACGCAAATCCAGCCATAAAAACACTCTGAAGAGAGAAGACAGCTGCCGCACTTGAAATTACCGGTGTAACGTTGAAGTCAGCATACAAGCTGCTTAATGTACCCAATTTTTGCAGACCTGTTGTTATTCCGGGGAGCACCAGCCCCATTTCTTCAATAAGATGCGAAAAGTTATGAGACAAGTGCAAACCCAGACTTATAGGAATAAGAGCTATTGCCGACTCTCCCGATAGTTTGCCGAATATTCCTTTTTTATTTCCGGATTTGCTTGAAAACAGACTGATTGTACCGAAAACCAACAATGCCAATAGTAACGGTATCAGGACAGTGAGAAAAAAGAATGTTTCAAAAGCCCACTGGCTGCCGATAATGGATGCTATAACCTTTACAGAAGTTGTTTTTACAGAGGTCATAGAAAGTGTTTGCACGAGAACCACTCCAAAAAGAAGGTAGGATCCGGCCGTTTCCGAGGAAGAAAGCGTTGTTTTTAAGGCGCTTCCCACTCCAAATCTCTTTTTCGAAAGCTGCAGATTGTTTTTCTCACAGGCAGTAAAACATTTCATGCAGTAATCACAATGGATACTGTTTTGCATTTTCATGGGGTTTTCAAACGTCCGGCAGGCCGGGATGCAGGATTTTTGAGTATGAGAACTGCACGTCTCGCTGGATTTCTTTTCTACCTGTACAGGACTTATGACAGAATAAATTCCAAGCGCTCCGCCTATAGGACAGACGTATCTGCAAAATGTCCGCCTTTTATATATCAAAGAAAACAGACCCGCTGAAACTGTAAAAATAAGAAGCAGTACTGCCGTATAAAAAGGACTTTTATCCACACCAAATCTGACGAATATATAGGTCAGTATTATAAAGGATATAATCTGCAGGTAATAATTTCTGAAAATTTTCGGCATTCTTTTGTTAAAGCAGTGCAGCTTTTGAACCATATCGCCTAATAGTGCGAACGGACAGATTCTGCACCACAAACGCCCGGCTAAGATGATGCTGAAAACCAGGAGATTCCACCATATGATCCATGTGATAATAGTTGCCAGATTTTCTCTGGGCAGTTGATTACCGAAAAAGCCTGTAAAACCTATCAACAGAAAAATCAGAACAGTAGGAAGGGTAAAAATAAGATGAAAATATTTGCTTTTTAAAATCTTTTCGTAAAAGAAGAATCTGCCTGTTTTTTCTTTTTTAAATATCAAAAAGAGAAAAGAGCTTACTAATATAGTGAAAAAAGCGGCAAATCCAGTTGTAAAATTTTTGGAAGTATTTGCGTAAACAATCGGTATATAGCGTTTGTTTGGTGTATAGCTGGCTAAAAAACTTGATTTCAGCATATCTGCATTGACAGTAATATTCTCACCGAACAGATTTTTATCCGGAAGTCCTCCAATTCTGAAAATTTCCTCCGAAGATGTCTGAACATTTACGTGGTTTTTATTTGCCTTGGAGTGTTCGTGATTCTTATGGGCGTCATCAAGAGTGAATAACCCGTAATGCTTTTTGGTGTTGCCCATCATCAGCACCACCGAATATTCATTGTTTTTTGTATAAAAAACGTCCTCATTGCTGTCACCGGATTTCAGTCTGACTTTGAATTCATAGGTATATAAGCCGTTTTGCGATGCAGAATAATCCACAATGCTGCTTTCGTTATCTTTTTTTAAAAAATATGACTCATCCTTTCTCTGAGCAAAGTGAGCATCCGTAATTGAGCCGTCGGATTTCATAAGAAAGGCGTCTTTATATTCCCACATCATTCCCATATTGGGATCTTCTTTAAAGAGGAGGGAAAGCCAGTAGGGGGAATCCGTTTTAACACCGAAGTACAGGGAGTTATTATCATAGTATGATTTTACCTCTGTATAAAATCTGTTTTTTCCTTTGCCTGTATAAAAGTATTGTGCCATGGCGTTTTTCCATGCTTTTTCGTTGAGACGGCCATCAATGTTAATTTGTTCCTTTAACGGCAGTGCAATAAAACCGGTATTATTCTGGATGAAAGGTTTTTTGTAGATATCCCCGAAATCTATATATTTATCAAGGCGGGTGGGTGTATATATTTTTTGGGATGGTGACCCGCCGCATCCCGAGGCAAGATAGACATTACCTGTTATTGCATCTACATCAATCCGTATTTTATGGTTGTTCTGGTTAACAGGTCCGAAATGGTATTTTGCATTTACATCTTCAAAATAGTTTTTGCTTTCGAATTGATAGACAAGCTTGCCGTGTACGTATTCGGCTTTTCTGAAGACAAACTCTTCATTTTTAAAGCGTGAATTTTGTAATGCCTTTAATAAAATGCCGAAAGCATCTCCCGGCATAAAATTTACATCGGTATA
>DDHP01000012.1:2761-10937 GCA_002338145.1 Deferribacteraceae bacterium UBA1873
GGCATAAAATTTACATCGGTATAATCTAAAGAACTGCTGATGTTTCTGTTTAAAATCTTTCCGCTGTCATTTAAAAACGTATCTTTCCCGCCGCATGCAAGCACAACAACTGGAAAGAGGATTAAAACAAATGTGATAAGGTTTTTTAAAATATTCATACCGGCTCCGTTTTTATTGTTTTATCGTCTGTAATCAAGAAACATGCCAGATTGTTTTTACAATAAGTTCTGAGTTCAGTGTTGAAGTAGTGAGATTGAGAAAATTGAAACAGCCTGTTACCTTTGTTCCCTTAACAACAAATAACCGCCAATTACTACCAATATACAAATACACTAAAAAATAATTCAAAAAATCACTAAAGTCCGATTTCTTTCAAATCAAAAAACATTGTTCAAACATCTCAAAATTGAATAATATTCCACACCTGCCTGTATAATATTCTACACCTGACGCCGTTTAAATTTAATAAAATGCTGCAAAACAGCCAAACTTATGCTTTGGCATATCCTTTGCTCTTTATCCCGAAAAAATTGATGGAGGCATTATATGAATGTGATTAAGAAAGTATTTATTGCTGCAATTATCGTCATGGCTGCATCCGCTGCCTTTGCTCAGGATTCCATGACAATGAAACAACTGAGGTATTCTATCTGGCCTGAGTATGACAAATCCGACGTGCTGATTATTTATTCCGGCAAATTTGTTAACGATACCGGTAAGCCTTTTAACGAAAAACTGGCTTATTACATCCCAAAAGGAGCAAAGATAAATATGCTCTGCGAAACAGAGAAGGGTATGCTCTGTCAGCGGTATATCGTTGAAGATTCCGGTAAGTATTCACGAGTCGTCTGGCGCCCTTCAAGGACAATTGCTCCTGGTGAAGAATTCCCCGTAATGTTTGAGTATTATATTGATTATTTTGATGAAACGGTTTCCCAAAGGAGATTCACCGATATTTTCCGGGCACCGTTTCCGGTTAAAGATTTAACAATTGAAGTCAAAAAACCTACAGGTGCTGAGAATTTCCAGATGAATCCCGCATCACAATGGTCTCAAATGAACGGAGATTTTGAAAATTTTTATGTCAGTTATCAAAATGTGGCGGCATCTGAGGAAATACCTGTTAGTGTCGAATATACAAGAAACACTGCCGCTCCTTCGGTTCAGAAGACCGCCGGTGGCAATTCACAAGCTGCACAAACGACCAGCACCACAAGTGTGAACAATAAGATGATAATAATAGTTGCTTTGTTTTTTGCGGCAATGGCTGCAGTAATCATATTTATAACAAGAAAACCTTCCACTGCTCAGCATTCTCAGAAATCCCAGAATACACAGGGTAAAAAGCAGGAAAAAAGGGAAAAGGAAAGGATAAGAAAGATGCTTCTGGACGGCAAAATTTCCGAGGATACCTATAAACAGCTTATGAAAGATCTGGAGGAGTAATTTATGGAGGTTATCGGACAGTCAAGCATTTTACTCGCTTTCGGTTTTTCCATATATGCCACAATTATTTATACTGTTGGCATAAGCAGAAGAAATTCAGCCCTCATACTCAGCGGCAGGGGGGCTGTATTCTCTCTTGCTTTTTTGGTGGTTCTCTCTTCCGTTTTGCTGTGGTACGGATTTCTGGACGGGGCTTATAACATAAAGTATGTGTACGGATATTCCAGTAATGATTTGCCGCTTATTTACAAGCTTACGTCTTTCTGGGCGGGCAACAAAGGCTCTCTCCTTTTATGGGAGCTGCTTCTGGCAGTTTACACAGCCATAATAGCTTTCAAACTCAGGAAAATTTATAATAAATATATTGCGAATGCCACGGTGGTACTTCTTATCATAAATATTTTTTTCCTGGGTCTTCTGGCATTTATAGCTAATCCGTTTGAAACTTATAATTTTACGCCTCCTGATGGTTCCGGACTTAACCCGATGCTACAGAACCCCGGCATGGTTTTTCATCCGCTTACTCTTTATCTCGGTTATGTAGGGGTAAGCGTGCCTTTTGCATTTGCAATCTCAGCTCTTATTACAAAGAGAACAGATGACTGGTGGATTAGAAATACAAGAAAATGGGCTGTTTGGGCATGGGTTTTTCTAAGCCTGGGTAATATCTTGGGCGGTATCTGGGCCTATGTGGAGCTCGGCTGGGGTGGATACTGGGCATGGGATCCGGTGGAAAATTCTTCGTTTATTCCCTGGCTAATCCTGACCGCTTATATACATTCCGTAATTATTCAGGAGAGAAAAAATATGCTGAAAATATGGAATGTATCCCTGATTATCTTTGCTTTCATTGCGACGCTGTTCGGTACATTTTTAACCCGCAGCGGGGTTTTTGCATCAGTTCATTCATTTTCCGATTCCCCTCTCGGTTTTTATTTCCTGATGTTTATGTTTCTTGTGCTGGTTGTTTCACTGGGGCTTATGTTCAGCCGTATCGGTCAGCTCGCATCCGGAAAGGAGTTTGAATCTTATGTTTCCAAAGAGAGCAGCTTCCTTTTTAACAACTTATTTCTTGTGGGCGGAGCTTTCGCCGTATTCCTCGGAACCGTTTTCCCTATAATCTCTGAAGCACTCAGGGGTGTTAAGGTTTCAGTGAGCGTTCCCTGGTATAACCAAATTATGGCCCCTATCCTGCTTGGAGTGGTTCTTTTGATGGGCATATGTCCTTTAATTGCATGGCATAAATCATCAAAAAGCAACTTCAAAGTTAATTTCCTGTTGCCGGTGATACTGTCTCTGGTTTTTTTCGGAGTAATATTTTACCTACTGAAGGGAGAAAATCTATATGCTGCAATCGGTTTTACGATATGCTTTTTTGCCTTTTTTACAACGGTTCAGGAGTTTGTGAAAGGGATGTTTGCCCGCAGTAAAATAACCGGTGAGATGCCGTTGAAATCGTTAGTCCTTATGGTTATGAAAAACAGACGTCGTTACGGCGGTTATATAGTCCATATAGGTATAGTTTTAATTACTGTTGGGATAATCGGTTCACAGGTCTTCAGCCAGGAGATTAATAAACGACTTGCAATTGGTCAGAGGGCGGAAATAGGTAGTTATGAAATTCTGTACAAAGGGCTGGAAAAGACAGAGATACAAAATGGAACGGCTATTTATGCAAATCTTGCCATATTCAAAAATAATAAATTTATCACATCAGCCAGACCGGAGAAGGTTTTCTATTCCAACAGCGAAAGACCTTTTTCGGAAGTTTCCATACACTCCACATTAAAAGAAGATTTGTATATTGTTCTGCAAAACTGGCTTGACGGAGGTAAAATTGCAAATTTTATGATTAAAATAAATCCTTTGGTTTCATGGATGTGGATTGGCAGCATTTTACTTACCATCGGTGGTTTACTGGCCTTATGGCCGGGAAAGGGAAGTCAGCTTAATCCAAAAATGTACGAAGAGGTATCATCATGAATATTATGAGAAAGAGTTCCCTGATTCTTTTAACCGTTCTGTTTCTGCTCTCTCTTTTTTACAGCGTTTCCTATGCTGAGAGGCTGGACAGGGCGCTGTTTAAAAAGATTGAGGCCAACCTTATGTGTACAGACGGTTGCGGAATGTACCTTAAAACGTGCGAAAATGCCACAGCCCAGAAAATGCGCAGGGATATAATTTCCATGCTGACCAAGGGAATGAGTGAAAAGGAAATATACGGCAGGATGATTTCCATTTACGGGGAGGAAGTGATGGCAGCTCCGCCTGTAAGCAGCAAATTTAATATAATCGCCTGGGCTGGGCCTTTTGTGGCTATAATTATCGGTTTTATAGTGATTTATCTCTGTCTTGACCGCTGGATATTCAACAGCAGAAAAAAAGAAGCCGGTACGGATATAAATGAAAAGGAAATAGAACAGTACGAGGATTATCTGGATGAAGAAATTAAGAAGCATTATTAGGAGGTAAATAATATGATATATATCGCTCTTTTGTTTGTGATGATTGTTGCACTTCTGTTAACGGTTTTACCGGTGATCAGAAATAATGAATTGATATTTTTGGACAATATGTCTGATAAGACTGTGCCTCTGGAAGAGAGAAAGCGTTCTGTATATAAGACACTGGGTGAAATTGAATTTGATTACAAGATGAATAAGCTAAGCGAGAAAGATTATAAAAGGCTCAATAATTTATACAGACAGAAAGCTGTAAATCTTTTGAAAGAAGAAAAAGAAACATTCGGAGATATAGATAAGGAAATAGAGTACAAACTGAGCCGGCTGCAAAAAGGGGAAAAATATGAATAGATTTTCGATTATTTTTACGGTGCTTCTGGCATGTTTCGTATTTTTATCGTTTTCGGCAGCCGGAGCATTTGAAAAAGTGGAAATTGATAAAAACATTTTTGTAAATCAGGAAGAAATATTCGTTCATGAAGGTTTTGAAGGATTCGTTTCGGTAACACATGCTCTGTTTGTAGTCAACGAATCAGGGAAAACGGTTACTAAAACATTAACGTTTTCACCGGGTAAATATACGCATTTAAAATTGCTCGGTAATACGTCCGGAGAAATTAAAAACGAAAATCCCGCACAACTGGAACTGGATCTTCAGCCGGGCAAGAATGAGGTGGTTTTAAGTTACGCTTTTCCTTCCCAAAACAACAGAATCTTAGTGAATCTCAGCAAAAACATACTTGTCAAGAGATCCTATATTCTGGTGCCTGCAGAAGGATTTGAAGTAAAGGGTGGTGAGGTTAACAAAGTACAGGAAATGGATATGAAAGACGTATTGTATAGTGTTTATATGAGTGGAAGCACAATACCGTCTGCCGAAAAAAATATTTATATAGTACAAAGAACCAGTGGAGGTGCTGCAGGGGTTACGGATACAGATGTAAGTTTTCATCCTCAGTGGCTCATACGCTTCTGGTATCAGTCCCCTTTTTCCGGAATAAACCCTCATATTATTCTGATCATAATTATAGCTGCAGCCTTATTTATTTTGTATCTGAGATTGAAAAATAAGAGAGAAGGCAGTGATATTGTACAGTCTGCCGGTCAGACGAAAAAAGATGAAATAATTATGGATATCCATCTGCTTGATGAAAAATTTAAAAATGGTGAGATAGGTGAAGAGGCTTACAAAGTTGCAAGGGATGAGTTGAAAAGGGCATATGCAAAAGAAACTTGAAGCTAAATCGGAGCATCAGGGAATGTTGAAAAAAATACTTTCACTGTTTAAGTCGGAAGATAAGGTACTTTTGGTGTTCCTGATTCTGCTGCTTTTGCTGGCATTTAATTACAGGAATCTATCTCTATGGGAAAAAACACTCCCGGCAAAGCTGGGAGGCCTGCCTCTGAATTCGTTTGTTCTCGGGGATGAGGCAGAAAATAAGATATCAAGACTTATGGAAAATGCAGATATAAAGACGTCTTCCAGTGTAATTGCCGAATATACCGACGGGCGCGATTTTATACAGATTGTTTCCGTCAGAGCTCAGGAATCCGGACATATAAAGCTGATTAACATTTTAGGAAATAAGCTTCATTTTTACAAAAGTGCGTACAGGATAAAAAATGCCTCTGTGGAGGTTTTTGAAGGGAACATGGGTGATAGGAATTTCTATGCCTTAAGCGGCAAAACCAGGGTTATTTTGATAAATTCATCCGTAAAGCTTAATGAAGGGAGTATCCTTAATATTTACGGATTTCTAAGGAGGCTTTAAATGGAGAAAAGTGAAGCAAAAAACAAATTTGAAGAGGATAAATTCCGTTACAAGGGGCCTAATAAGCTGATTATCGCAAGTACACTTTTTGTGATATTGGCTGTTATCGGGGTTTTTTACGTTAAGTCATCAAACAGTAACCAGATTGTTTCAAGATATGAGGGCGGGGATTATAGATTGAATGAAACGTTTGAGTATAAAAACTCACCGATAAGTATGACCAATATAGAAAGTGAAATTGCTGGAGATAAAATAAAAATTTCTTTGGAAAAAATTAAGAAAAATAAGCTTGTTTATATAGATGTAAAAGGTACTGACAATGCAATGACCGCTTTTATTACAAATGCCGGCAGACTTATTGTGGCCGTTGCTATGTGCGAGCCCTGCAGATCGACACGCTTCAGAATTGAGGAGTATAACCTCGTATGCGAAACCTGCGGAACGAGATGGAATCTGAACGATTTAACGGGCCTTTCCGGCGGTTGTCCTCAATATGCCCCTGAGAATTTACCCTATGAGGTAAAAAATGACCATATTTATGTAGATAAACAGATTGTATATGAATGGAGACCGAGGATTTAAAGGTGAAACTCGAAAATATTATTATAAGAAATCTTACAGTCAGAAAGTTCAAAACGTTTCTGTCGGTAATATGCATTCTGATAGCTGTTGCCAGTATATTTGCAGTGTACAAGATAAGCAGTAAGCTGGAAAGTGAGGTTTCAAGAAGTTTTGATGAAATCGGTGCAAATCTCGTCATTACGCCTGATTATAAAAACAAGGAAGTATTGACGGCTGATGATATTATAAAAATCAATTCCATTAAAAATAAAGAAAACGTTGCCGTAATAGCTCCAAAATTAATAAAAAGTCTGGATGTAAATGGTAATACTGCACCGGTTGTCGGAGTGGATTTCCCCTACGAATTACAATTGAACAAAAAATTATGGAAGCTCAGAGGACAAAAGCCTTCAGCTATAAATGATGTGGTGGCGGGCGCAGCTATTGCTGAAAAACTGAATCTTACCACAGGGGACACTGTAAACATACAGGGGAAAAGGTTTGACATTAAAGCGGTATTGGAGCCTACAGGGGCTGCCGATGACAGGATGTTATTTGTCAATCTGCTGACATTACAGCAGCTTACAGGGAGTAAATATCAGCTTAACCTGATTGAGGTGGCCGCTTACTGTTTTACGTGTCCCCTGCCTCAAATAGCTTCACAGATACAGGATAAACTGCCTTATGCAAGCGTTTTTAAAGTTTCAGATGCCCTTAAAACACGGAAAGCGACTGTGGAAAAGTTCTCTCTGTATTCAAAGGTCATTGAGGGATTTATTATCGTCACAGTATCCTTCCTTCTGTTTTTGATAAATATATCCCTTGTGAATGAACGAATGAAGGAATTTGGGATATTGAGGGCTTTAGGTTACAGAAAGATTCAGATAATAGAAATGCTTTTGAGTGAAAATATAATCAAAGGTCTGGCGGGCGCTGTTATAGGTTATCTCCTTGCGGTGTACACTGCCAAATTGTGGCTGTCTAATCTGCAAATTTTTTCAGTAACGGCTTCGTTTAATATTTCTGAGCTGCTCATAGCGTGTGTTTTTTCTTATCTGATAGTGGTTGTTTCATCTGTAATTCCGGCTTTTAAAGCGGCACGTGTGGATCCGCTTGTGGTTATAAATGAATAGATTATGAGGTATAAAAATGAATGATTTTATTAAAATCGACGGATTGAAGAAATGGTACAAATCAAAGAATGTAACTTATGAAGCCTTAAAAAATATAACGTTAAATTTGCGTAAAGGGGAGTTCGTTGCCATTAAAGGACCTTCAGGCTCCGGAAAAACCACCCTGCTGAGTATCTTGGGAACATTGCTTTCACCTGATGAAGGGAGTATCAGTATTGACGGTATAGATATCACAAAACTTTCCCAGGAGCGGAAAGCCGATTTCAGAGCTTTCTACATAGGGTTTATATTTCAGCATTTCCACCTGCTCCCCTTTTTATCCGTTTATGAAAACACACTGCTGCCTCTCTCCACTATTAAAAAAGAGAAGGAATATAAAAAAAATCTTGCTGAGAAAGCCTTATCAACGGTGGGGATGCTTGAGAAAAAGAATAAGTTACCTTCTGAAATTTCCGGCGGTGAGCAGCAGAGAACGGCAATAGCAAGGGCAATTGTTAATGAGCCTCCTTTGATTTTGGCTGATGAGCCCACCGGCAATCTGGATTCGGTAAATTCTACTGTGATAATGGAGCATTTCCAGATTCTTCATGATCAGGGTCATACGATAGTTTTCGTTACTCACGATATGAAAATGAGTGAATACGCCGACAGGGTTATACATGTGGAAGACGGATTGGTAAAAAAAGATGAAGTATTTATAAAAGAGGATAAAGTTTATGTTTGATATTGCCTTTAAAAGGATGAAATCGAACAGAAAGAATACACTTTTCCTGACTTTTGTAATAGGGCTTCCTGTTTTTAT
>DDHP01000012.1:11171-13911 GCA_002338145.1 Deferribacteraceae bacterium UBA1873
CTTTCCAGTCTTATTTTAATTTCAAATGCTCTGAACAGAGAAATAAACGGCTTTGTAAAAAGCAGTGAAATAATTGTCAAAGTGAAGTCTGCCGCGGGAGACCCCGTTTTGAATTACAAGGGTGTTAATATTACAACCGGCAGCACCGGCGGATTTTTTGACGGGGATTTTATGGATGATGTTGCCGGCATAGAGAATTTCTCCGTAAACAATATTATCTCAAAAAATATTACGTTCAGGGGAAGAGAAATCAATATTACCGGGATGAATATTTATCCTGACGGAAAAAAGAATATATCTGAAAACGGTATCATCGTGGGCAGCCGAATTGCTGAGGAATTAGATATAAATGAGAAAGATAAAATAAATATAAAAAATTTTACATTGCAGGTGGAATCAGTCCTGAAAGAAAATCCCGAATATTCCGGCAGCATAATAGTGCCTTTAAAAACAGCTCAAAATATACTGAACATGGATAATATGGTTAGTGAAATCAATATCTACGTCCCGTATAAAGCTTATCTGGATAAAAAGCTAAAATCATTCCTTGGCGCTCTCAAAAAGCAGCTCCCTGCAGGTATAGAAGCATATTATGTGAAAGATGCAAAGTTGCAGAGATTGAATTTTCTCAATTCTATGAGAGGTTTTTACAGAATATTTACTATGATAATATTCGTTTCAGTTGTTTTTATAGTCTTTAATTATATGCTGAATAATATAAAAAATCAGAAGATTGAAGCGGGAATAATGAGTGCTGTCGGTTTCAGAATGAAAAAAATAATTTTGATCGTTGCTGCCGAAAATCTTATGGTCACAGTGGCAGCTATACTTTTTGGATTTTTGCTGTCTGCAGCGGGTTCGTTTATTATTACCAAGTATTTTATCGAGGTCGATTTTGCAATGCCGGCATCCGCTTTTTATACTTTTGGGGTGATGATAGTGGTGGTGGTATCGGCTGTTTTAGCTCAGACGAAAAACTGGATTAAAACAGATCCGGTTAAATTAATAAAAAATATTTAAGGAGAGGTAGTATGAAAAAAATTATTTTAGCAGCACTGGTAATTGTTTTTGGTGTAGCTGTTTACGCTGCAACGGCAGGGATTAAGGAGAACATTGCGGATGCATAAAAGTTCAAAAGTTTTTGCCAGAATTCATTACGCAGCTGCAGAAATGGGGTATGATTTAATGGATGAAATATTCCGATATGTTGGAAAAGGGGATTACAAAAATTTAAATGACGAAGATATTATCGATTATTTTGCTAAAAAGACGGAAAACGAAAAACAGTTCAAGAAGATTGTAGCCAGCAAAGAGGCTGCAGAAAATCTTGAATGGAATATAAATAAAGGAAAGAGCCTGAATATAAGCGGGACACCGGCAATTTTTGTTAACGGTAAAAGGATTGACGGGTTTAACAGACAGAAAATCAGCGAGTATCTGAATCAAATCAAATAATTTCAAATTATAACTCATCGGCTGGCGGGGCTTTGTATCCCGTCTGCCCTTGATTTCATAAAATCTTAATTTACCATCAAAAGACCTTTGAATCATTGCATTACTGTCACCCTGTAGTATCCTGAGCAAAGCGAAGATCTTTTATAGTTGTGCAAAGCTCTTATTTCTGGCTGTTGTAAATTTCCACAACTTTATCTTTGTGTACCATACCGTACAAGTTCGTCAGTGCTACAATATACTTAGTCAATTGATCCATTTTATCATTCCTTTTATCAAAAATTTATCAGGTTCCGAGAAGCCGCGGCACAATCACCACTAATGCACACTCTCACTTATTTCTACCGTTTCATTATTTCAGATTTGTCAATATCCAAAATTTTGCAAACTTTATCAAAAAGCTCTTCAGCAAAGTCTAAAACTTCTTTTATTTCATCCCTGGTAGGTAAAAAATAATTCGGGTTTAGGTATCTGTCTTCTTTGAAATAGTTCAGTAGCAAGTTTTAATAAAACTACTTATTTTTCTTCAAGAGGTATAAAGGGTTCTATTGAATAATATATCTTAACCAAATCGCGATCTCTGGGAATTTTTATATTTTTATTTGCCATTATAGATTTTAGTGTTTTTTCCAGACATTGCTGCAATTCAATGCCTATAATATCTTCATAATGGTTTAACTTAAAAAGCAATTTGGCTGTATCAAGGTTCTTTTTTGCAAAAGTAATCCATTCTAAAGCATAAGCCTTATTTGGCATATATTACTTCACCTTTCGAAAATACTTCATTGTAAAATTGATCTTTTACTTTTTCCATTCTATATTTTGTCCTTTCATTGCTATCAACAAAAAGATCTATCCCCAGCAAGTATTTTTTTTGCACATCAAACAGACTCTTTTGAAGCTCAAGTTTATAGCTTCTTATATTTTCTATTTTTAAGCCGTCTTTCAACAAAAACAGGTCTATATCACTGTCTTCATCAGGGTTGCCGTATGCGTAGCTGCCGAACAGAATGATTTTGTCAGGATTCAATGGCTTTAAACGCTCAACAATTTCTTCTTTTAGTTTTTCAATATCTATATCTTTTCTCATATCTTTATAATACAGGCTTTCCGGTCAAAATTCAAGAAGGTGTTAGTGTTAAGGGCAAAGTTTACAGGGCCGAGGAAGAAAGTGGTTGAAAGGGTTGAAGAGGTTGAGGGAGTTGAAAAAACAGTTTCAATGACCGAGGGGCGAGGTTTAAGGTTGAACGTAAGACGTAAAATGTGAGATGAGACCTTTGCATAATTC
>DDHP01000011.1 GCA_002338145.1 Deferribacteraceae bacterium UBA1873
ATTCACCTTTCCGAATTTATTGAGAATAATCTTGAAATCATGTAATACTCGTAAAAGACATACCCCAAGCTTTTCTTGCCTGGGACATGTCAGCTATAAAATGTAAGAAGCCAAACTTTATAAGTCTGAAAAATCCAAAGTTGCAAAATAATCATCAATCGTCTCTTCTCTCCTGATTTGCTTGACACTGCCGTCTGGTTTCAATAACAATTCTTTAGAACGCAACTTGCCATTATAATTAAATCCCATTGCGTGCCCATGAGCACCCGTATCATGGATAACAATCAGATCACCGATATCTATTTTGGGTAATTTCCGATCAATGGCAAACTTATCATTATTTTCACAAAGTGACCCCACAACATCGTACACATGATCTTTTGGAGCATTTTCTTTACCCAAAACAGTAATATGATGATAAGCTCCGTATATTCCTGGTCTCATCAAATTTGCCATGCTTGCATCAAGACCAATATAATTTTTATAAATATTCTTTCTATGAATCACTTTGGACACAAGATATCCGTAAGGCCCTGTAATCATTCTTCCATTTTCCATGTACAATTTCAAGGGCTCAAGCTCAGTACCAACCACTTTTTTATCATATATTTTTTTAACTTCATCAGCAACATATTCTAAATCCACTGGATTCTGCTCCGGTTTATAAGGAATACCTATTCCACCACCCATATTTATAAACTCAAATTTTATACCAACTTCACTACTGATTTCACTCACTAAATCCACAAGCATATTAACAGTCTCTACAAAATATTCCGGATCCAGCTCATTAGAAGCTACCATTGTGTGTATACCGAAGCGTTTTACCCCTCTATTTTTAATTTTTTTGTAACCCTCAAAAAGTTGATCTTTTGTAAAACCGTATTTAGCCTCTTCTGGACTTCCGATAATGACATTGCCTTCTCTCAGCGGTCCGGGATTATACCTGAAACTCAGTAGCTCCGGTAATCCAACATATTCCTCTAAAAAATCAATATGCGTAATATCATCAAGATTAATAATAGCTCCCAGCTCTTTTGCTTTCTTGTATTCAGCAGCAGGGGTCTCGTTGGAAGTAAACATGATATTTTCACCCACAATACCTACTTTCTCTGACAATATAAGCTCCGGCAATGAGCTGCAATCAGTGCCAAATCCTTCCTCTTTCATTATTTTTAAAATATGTGGGTTAGGGGTAGCCTTAACTGCAAAATACTCTTTAAAGTTTTCCCCCAGCCAGCTGAAAGCATTTTTAAGCCTTCGGGCATTATCCCTGATTGCTTTTTCATCATAGATATGAAAAGGGGTAGGATACTCCTTTATTATTTCTTCTATTTGTTCTTTGGTAAAAGGTACCTTCTTTTCTGCCATATTTTCCTCCAAAGCGTAAATTGAAACCATTTTATAATTGCATAATGATATAATTTCAATATCAATCTTCCTGACTTCACCTTAAAATTTATATAAAAGTACATTTCTACAACAAGTTAGTATGTATCATACCGAATACAATTGTGGCAGCCACCATAATATAAAAACGTAGTATACCTTTGAATCTTTGCCTTACATCACTATGTAGCAGCAACTATGGTTGCTAAATTTGACGATGTCAATCACTTGTTTCAGAGTATCATAACTTGTTGATAGTAAGAGATCCCGAAACGAGTTCGGGATGACCATTTTAAATTATTCAGAAGTTTTATCTTATCTTACATTTTATAACGTTGACCAAATTTTTACGTTTACTTTTCATGAAATTATATTTAAAAAGTGGTATGTTAAATATCCCGAATACGTTAACTATTTTAAGAATCATCCTTCTGCCGCTGTTTATACTGAAATTAAGCGGAGGCGAGATTGAACAGGCATTTATTGTTTTTCTTATAGCTGCATTTACTGATCTTTTGGATGGTTTTATTGCCAGAAAACTTTCAATGATAACTACTCTTGGCCAGATTCTTGATCCTCTTGCCGATAAGATTATGATAATTGGCGGTTTTGTGGCTATCTATCTTTCGGATTTGCCTGTCCAGATTAGTTCTTTTTTTCTGTTTTTCGTATATTTAAAAGAATTTTACACTATTTTGGGAATTTTAGCAATTTATTTATTTAAAGGTAAAGTTAATATTCAACCCAATATATTTGGTAAAATGGCCACATTTATGGAATCTTTAACAATTCTAATTGTACTTATTTCCAATCTCACAGGCATGTTTGCTCTTTTTGTTAATTACTTTGCAATGGCAACAATCGGTTTTATTATTGCCTCCATTGTTTCTTACGCTTTAGACGGTATTAACTTTATGATACAAGATGAAAAATATTTGTAAGAAGATTTTGTTTTTTGGTTTTATCTGAAAAATTATGCTGTTAATAATAAGTAGAAATTCAGAATTATTAGCATATATATGGAGATCCCTCGGCTACGCTCGAGGTGACAAGTATTCAAATGTGTGTAGCATCCGCCGTAGGCAGATAAATAGAATGATAAACATATTTACCAGTATAGAAGACTGGTGACAGCCGCAGGTGTCCTTTTGAACTAAAATTGTACATGATATATCAAACATATACGCAAGTGTGTTTAGGGGAAATTAAAAAAGGAGGGGGAAATCCCCCTCCTGAGTGTTGTTACTTTTCTTTGTTATCGTCGTTATCATCTTGATTAGAGCAGTCTATATTTTCTGCCAACTGCTTGGTCAGATTGAATCTGAATCTCGTTTTCTCTTCTGCCATATCGGCCAGTTTTTTGGCTTTTTCAGGGAACATTTTTGCCACGGTTCTGAACCTGTTTTCTGATTTCATATATTCAGCTACTGAAACGGAAGGTTCTTTACTGTCTATCTGCAGCGGATTTTTGCCCTGAGCCTTCAGTCTGGGGTCAAATCTATACAGCATCCAGTATCCACTCTTAACAGCTGTTCTTTGCTGTTCAACACCTTTGGACATATCGATTCCGTGTGCTATACAATGTGAATCCGCTATTATTATGGAAGGTCCGTCATAAGATTCTGCTTCTTTAAATGCTTTAACACATTGTGCTTGGTTGGACAGAGAAACTTTGGCCACATAAATATGTCCGTAAGTCATTGCGATCATACCGAGATCCTTTTTCTCCAGATCTTTGCCGGCGAAAGCAAATTTTGCAAACGAACCGATGGATGTGGCTTTTGAAGCCTGACCGCCTGTATTCGAATAAACCTCTGTGTCCAGCACAAGAACGTTAACATTGTTTTCCTGAGCTAGTACATGATCAAGCCCGCCGTAACCTATATCATAAGCCCAGCCGTCTCCACCTACAATCCATATGGATTTTTTGATGAGAGCATCTGCTACTTCCAGAAGCTTTTTCGCTTTTGCATTATTTATCTCGCTCAGTTTCTCTTTGAGTTTTGCAACTCTTTCTCTCTGTTTTTCAATGCCGATTTGTTCGCTTTGGTCAGCATTTACTATTTCATCAACCAATTCGCTTCCCAATTCATCTTTAAGTTCATCAAGAAGTTCCAAAGCAAATTCCTTTGATTTTTCAACAGCAAGACTCATGCCGAAGCCCACTTCAGCGTTGTCTTCGAACAGTGAGTTTGTCCATGCCGGTCCTCTTCCGTCCTGTCTCTTGGTATAAGGTGTTGTGGGAAGATTCCCACCGTAGATGGATGAACATCCTGTAGCATTTGCTATAAGTGCTCTGTCGCCAAACAGATGAGTCATCAGTCTTATATATGGTGTTTCACCGCAGCCTGCACATGCGCCTGAAAATTCAAACAGGTGAGGAGTGAGCTGACTTCCTTTCAGTGTGTTTCTATTAAATTTAGCCGGGTCAAGCTCCGGAATGGTTTGGAAAAATTTAAAATTTTCCCTTTCCTTCTCCCTCAAAGGAGGTTGTGGCTGCATATTGATTGCTTTATGTTTGGGATCTGTTTTGCTTTTTGCAGGGCAGTTGTAAACACATGCACCGCATCCTGTGCAATCCTCTACAGCAACCTGAAGACTGAATTTCATGTCTTTAAATTCTTTACCTTTGGCATCCGTGTATTTGAACGTTTCCGGTGCGTCTTTTAGCACTTCTTCGTCGTATACTTTCATTCTTATGGTTGCATGAGGGCAAACAAAAGAACATATTCCGCATTGTATGCAAACTTCAGGATCCCAGACCGGTGATTGCAATGCAATATTTCTCTTTTCATATTTGGATGTACCGGTGGGATATGTTCCGTCATCCGGCAGCCAGGATACGGGTACATCATCCCCTTCGTAAGCCACCATTTTGCTTATAGCCTTTTTAATGAATTCCGGTGCATTCGGATCGTCTATATATTTCTTCATTTTAATATCACTTGTTACAGAAGAAGGTACTTTCACCTGATAAAGTTGATTAGCCCCGGCATCTACAGCTTTGTAATTCATTTCAACTATTTCGTCACCATATTTTCCGTATGTTTTCTTAATGGTTTCCTTTATTGCCTTGACAGCTTCATCGAATGGAAGAATTTCTGAAATTTTAAAGAATGCCGTTTGCAGAATAACGTTAATTCTGGGGCCTAAACCGATTTCTTCTGCAATATCGTTGGCATTAATAACGTAAAATTTCGCCTCTTTTTCTATCAACTCTTTTTGAACTTCGGCAGGGAGTTTGTCCCATACTTCGTCTTTTGAATGAAAGCTGTTCAACAGGAATGTACCGCCTTTTTTAAGCTTCTTGACTATATCATAATGCTCCAAAAATGCGAAATTGTGGCATCCAATAAAGTCAGCCTTTTGAACAAGGTATGAACTCTTTATCTCTCTTTGACCGAACCTAACGTGAGATGTGGTCATTGACCCTGCTTTTTTAGAGTCGTAGACAAAATATGCCTGAACTTTGTTGTCGGTCAAATCACCGATAATTTTTGCCGAGTTCTTGTTCGCGCCTACTGTGCCGTCTGAACCCAGACCAAAAAACATTCCGTTGAAAACATCGTCCTGTGGTGTAAGCCATTCAGGATCATACTCAATGCTTCTGTTGGTGACGTCATCTTTGATTCCCACTGAAAAATTGTTCAGGGGTTCTTTTTTATCGAGATTATCAAAGACCCCTTTTATCATGGCAGGGGTGAAATCTTTTGAGCCAAGCCCGTATCTTCCACCTACTATTATGGGATATCCGTCGTAGGATATCATCTTTTTCTGCATGGCTTCGCCGATAGCTGTTCTTATATCAAGATAAAGCGGCTCACCGAGAGCTCCCGGTTCTTTTGTCCTGTCCAAAACAGCCATTTTGTCAGCTGTTTTCGGAAGTGCATTAACAAAAGCTTCAAGAGGAAACGGTCTGAATAATCTTATTTTGATAACACCGACCTTTTCTCCCTGGGAAACCATATATTCAACAGTTTCCTCCACAACATCGGCTCCGGACCCCATAATAATTATAACCTTTTCTGCTTTAGGGTGACCTGCGTAATCAACCAGGTTATATCTGCGTCCGGTAAGTTCGAAAAATTTATCCATCTGTCTCTGGAGAATTTCCGGGCATTGATCATAATATTTGTTTACCGCTTCACGGCTTTGGAAAAAAACATCAGGATTCTGTGATGTACCTTTGATAGTAGGCTCTTCAGGATTAAGCGCATTTTTTCTGTGCTTAGCAATTAGTTCATCAGAAATCATGCTTTTCATTTGTTCTTTACTCAACTCTTCCGTTGTTCTTATTTCGTGAGATGTTCTAAAACCATCGAAGAAATGAAGAAAGGGGACCCTTGATTCAAGGGAAGCTGCCTGGGCTATCAATGCTGAGTCCATAACTTCCTGGGGATTGTTTGAAGCCAGCATTGCCCAACCGGTTTGTCTGCATGCCATAACATCGGAATGATCCCCAAAAATGGAAAGAGCATGTGATGCTACAGCTCGGGCACTGACGTGAAAAACTGCTGGTGTGAGTTCACCTGCTATTTTATACATATTCGGTATCATAAGAAGCAGCCCCTGGGAGGCTGTAAAAGTGGTTGTTAGCGCCCCCGTTGTAAGTGAGCCGTGACATGCGCCGGCTGCGCCAGCTTCAGACTGCATTTCCACAACCTTGGGTACAGAACCCCAGATATTTTTCTCACCTTTGGCACTTTTTTCATCAGCCTTTTCTCCCATATCCGAAGAAGGGGTTATCGGATAAATGGCAATTACTTCATTAATGGCATGTGCAACATGAGCTGCTGCAGTGTTACCGTCAATGTTTACAAGTTTTCGCTCTGACATAATTCCTCCTTTATTTAATATCTCAACAAAATCCGTTTTGATTAGTTGTGTACGTTCAGGCACTTGATGATTACCCTAATGGCACTTCAATAGTTAATCTTTTGTTAATTTTTTAAAAAGACATAACTATAATATTAAACTGTTTTATAACATTGCAAACAGAAGCCGTCAACGTTTTTTGCCCTTTCAATACACTTTTAAGTATATTTGAAAATTTATTGCTGCTGTATTTTAATACAGGTTTGTGAAACTTTTTGTTAACTGTTTTACTAATATTGGTTTTGAATATTTTAAGGTTAAATCTTTTCAGGATGTTTCGAGGAATAGTTAAAATTAGAACATGATTATACCAACTTCCTGATATTATTATCATTGTAATTTTTTATTTCAGAAGATGGTGAATTTTTGAAAATTATTCAATATTATTCAGATTAAGTGAAGGGGGAAATAGTGCTAAATACTAAAATATTTTTTCATTGCAACTTGTTAAAATAAAATGTTAATATAATTTATTAAAATTTTTCTATCTGTAGCTATAAAGGAAGCCTATGAATGAGGCAATAGGCCGCTTGGGCGGATTTTTCGTAAATTCTTTTATTACTCTGTCATTATACCTTAACTTTTGCAAAAATGTTTTGGCAAAACTTATCCGATTTAAGCTTTTTAATCCGGCGATTTTTCTTGTTTTTTTGAGACAGGTTTATTTTACAGGCGTTCAGATTATGCCCATTTTTTTTCCAATTTCTCTTATTATTGGCATAGCTCTTGTGGGACTTTTGACAAAATTTCTGGTGGGGTTGGGGGCTTATGAGCAGATAGGGCAAATTTTGACCATATTAATTATCAGAGAACTGGCACCTTTACTGACAGCTGTTTTATTGTCACTTAGGTCATCCACTGCAGTATCTGCTGAGATTGCAGTAATGAATATAATGGGTGAAGTGGATACGCTTAATGCTTATAATATAGATCCGGTGGATTACTTGTATTTGCCGAGAATTGTATCCGGCTTAATTTGTATGTTTTCACTTGCTACTTTTTTTTCCTTTATTGCAATTATTGGTGGATACTTTGTGATCAGTTTTCAGATGAATATTACTTTTGATTTTTTACTTACTCTTATTTTTGATTATTTGAATTTCAGTGATATTATATGTTTTCTGTATAAGACATTGCTGCTTGGCTTTTTTGTTATGTCCATCCCTATATTTACTTCAATGAGTGTTAAAAATGCAAACACTGAAATTCCCATAGCTCTTCTGAAAGGAATGATGCGTCTGTTTTACGGTATTATATTTGTTGAGTTTACAGGTTTTCTTATATGAAGATAATATTTTTGGAAACATTGAGGGAACTTAATGAATGTTATAACAAGCTTAATGAAAAATCCAGAGAAGTACGCCTGGGATTTGTATGGGACAGATTACCTTTGATAAGCAATTTGTCTGTTTTGGAAAATATTATGCTGCCTTCCGGATACCATGATTCCATAAAAGTTAAAGATATGGTTGATAAAATAAGAGATGAATTGAAAAGGTACAATGTAAATGAAAATATTTTACACGCTAGGCGGAATGACCTTGATACTTTCCAAATGTTCATAGTCAAATTTTTACAGGCTAAGTTTTATAATCCTGAGTATATAATTTTTATAAATCTGTTGAATTTATTTGTGGGAGAAGAAGAACGGAAACTTTTTGATTTTTTTAGAACATATGGAAGTGAAAAGTTTGTTATTTTGGATTATAATGGGTATGAAAGTATATACAGAAAAAATATAAAATATGAGAGAGTGGAATTTTATCAATGGGTGACCCGAGATTTAAAAGGTTAGAGTTTAAGGTTGGTCTGTTTATATTAATAGCAATAATTATGGTTTTTGCTGTTGTAATAGGATTGGCTCTTAAAAAGAATATTTTGACACCAAAAACTAGTATACGAATATATGCGGACAGCGGGGAAGGTTTGAAAAAAGGTATGTCTGTTTTGTATTCTGGTTTTCAGGTGGCACGGGTGGAAGATATTCTTCTTCAGGATGATGGAAGGGTTTTGCTTAAGACCCGTATTCCTAAAGACTACATAAAATGGATCCGTAAGGATTCGGAAGTAAAACTGACGTCACAGGGGGTTATTGGCTCTGCTGCATTAACTTTTTACGGGGGCAGTGGAGCTCCGATTGAACCTCAGGACACTTTTGAGCTTAAACGTGATAAAGGCATTGAAGAGCTTCTGAACAATGCGGAAGTTATGGTGACAACATTGCAGAATATTTTAAATAATGTTGATAAAATAACTGAGAATCTGGCTAAAGATGACGGAAATTTTAACAGGATAATGACCGGTCTCGGAGATTTAGGTGAGGATTTGTCAAAAAAAAGAGGGGTAGGGTACCTTTTACGTACTGATTATTTTAAGGATAAAACTGATGCTCTTTTTGTTTCTGTTGATGATTTAACGTATGAAACCCAAAAACTTTTGAAAAGCACAGAAGTTGTAGTAAATAATGTTAACAACAAAATAAAGGCGTCGGACAAAACCTTTACACTTCTTAATAAAACACTTAAAAGTGCTGATAATCTGGTTTTGAATATTGATGATACGCTACAGTTGGTTAAACCTTCGATTTTAAATGTGAACAGAATAACAGAAGATGTCTCCGAAGTTACGGATAATCTGACACTGATGAAAAAGGAAGCTGATTTTATGCTTAATACAACCAACAGAATATTACTTAATCTGGAAAGCAAATGGCCTTTTTCGTCAGGAAAAAAACGGGAGGAAGGACAATTAAGTCTACCTTGATAGTGTTAATTACAGGATTGTTTCTTGTTTTGGGGTGCAGTTCAAAAAAGTATTCTTCAGGATATCTTTATGGGGAAAAACTTTATGACAGCTATATTGACTTATATTTGAAAGGAAACAGAGAATTAGCTGAGCTTAATTTTTACAAATCAGTCAGTGTATTTGCAGAAAGGGATGATATGTGTAATATCTCCCGACTGTATATATCCAGGTATCTTTTGGCGGAAGATTACGGTGAAAAAACATATTTAATAAAAGCTGAAAAATATGCAGTATTGAAGAACTGTGAGACGGAAAAAAATCTTATTAATTTTTTATTCCATTCTGATTACAATGTTGATATATTGAATGATTTATATGTTGCTTACTCTCATTTTTTAAAAACCGGCGAAGTATCTGATTTGGAAAAAGCTCTTGCTAATAAAAAACTTAACGATTCTGCTAAAAGCAGATTTTATCGCATTCTTGCAAACAATTACATAAAATCCGATATAAAAAGAGCCGGGGAATATATAGATCTCGCTTACGAGATTGATACATTTAACGGCTGGACATTGAATATATTGAGAGATTTAAAACTGAAACTCAAAATTTGTGAGAATACGAAATACAAATGTGAATCTATAAAAAAACGCATTCTTTTTATAAAAAACAAATTGAACAAAAAATAGTCATGTGTTGATTAAAAAGTAATCATGCGCTGTTTTTTAAAATCTTTTTTTTATTGCAACCAGCTACTAATACAGCCTAATGTTAAAAAAATATTGAAACTGCTTTGGCATGTAAATTGATAAAGATAATTGAGTTACGGAGGCCGTTAATGAAAAAAGTTGAAGCAATTATCAAACCTTTCAAACTTGATGATGTGAAAGAAAAGCTAACGGAGTATGGTATCAAAGGTATTACCGTTTCCGAAGTGAAAGGTTTCGGCAGGCAGAAGGGACACACAGAGTTGTACAGAGGGGCAGAATACGTGATTGACTTTATTCCCAAAATCAAGGTGGAAGTCATTGTCCCCGAGGAAATGGCGAAAGATGTGGTGGAAATTATTATGGAAGCTGCAAAAACCGGAAGAATCGGAGATGGCAAAATCTTTGTTGTACCTGTTGAAGAAGTTGTACGAATCCGTACGGGAGAAACCGGCGCAGAGGCTCTGTAAATACTAATTAAAATAAGGAAAGGAGGAGATATGTCTCCAAAAGAGGTTTTGAAATTTGTGGAAGAGAACAATATTAAAATAGTTGATTTGCGGTTTATGGACTTTATAGGATTGTGGCAGCATTGTTCCTACCCTGCTCATGAACTTACAGAAGATGTTTTTGAGGACGGAATGGGGTTTGACGGTTCCAGTCTCAGAGGGTGGCAGGCCATCAATAACAGTGATATGATATTGATTCCCGATCCTGCCAGCGCTAAGATCGACCCTTTTACAGAGATACCTACATTAATATTGATATGCAATGTTTTTGACCCCATTACGAAAGAACCGTACACAAGGGATCCACGGTATATAGCCAAAAAAGCCCAAAACTATCTGAAAGGCACAGGTTTGGCAGATACCGCTTTTTTCGGGCCTGAAGCTGAATTTTTTGTTTTTGATGACATAAGATACGGCTATAATGCAAACAGCGGTTTTTTCTATTTTGATTCAGAGGAAGGGAACTGGAATAGTGGTTCCGAGAGAGGTCCCAATCTTGGATACAAAATCAGACACAAAGAGGGATATTTCCCGTGTCCGCCCCACGATACGTTGATGGGAATAAGAAGTGAGATGACAACATTAATGGAGGAGATGGGCATTATTGTTGAAGCACATCACCATGAGGTTGCCACAGGCGGACAGTGTGAGATCGATATTAAATATGCTCCACTTTTGGAGCAGTGCGACAATCTACTTCTTTATAAATATATTGTGAAAAATGTCGCCAGAAAACATAATAAAACCGCTACATTTATGCCTAAGCCGATGTTTGGAGATAATGGCAGTGGTATGCATGTACATCAATCTTTGTGGAAAGATGGTAAGCCACTTTTTGCCGGCGATGAATACGGTGGTCTGAGCGAAATGGCTCTGTATTATATAGGTGGTATTATTAAACATGCAAGGGCGCTGGCTGCCTTTACCAATCCCACTACAAACTCCTACAAAAGATTGGTGCCCGGTTTTGAAGCACCTGTAAATTTGGCTTATTCGTCAAGAAACAGAAGTGCTTCTTTGAGAATTCCTATGTATGATTCTTCACCTAAAGCCAAAAGAATTGAAGTAAGGTTTCCCGATCCTTCATGTAACAGTTATTTAGCTTTCACTGCTATGCTTATGGCTGGACTTGACGGCATTGAGAATAAAATTGATCCGGGCGATCCCATGGACAAAAATCTTTACGATCTTGATCCCATCGAGCTTTCCAATGTGCCTCAGATGCCTGCTTCTCTGGATGAAGCCCTGGATGAACTTGAGAAGGATCATGAGTTTCTTCTAAAAGGTGATGTATTTACTGAAGATGTAATCAGTACATGGATACAGTATAAAAGAGAAAGTGAAGCAAATGCTGTAAATATGCGCCCACATCCTTATGAGTTTATGTTATATTTCGACTTTTAAAAGCTAAGCAGAGCGGGGCTAACGCCCCGTTTTTTTTTGTTTAATTTTTAAAATTTTCACACTCACTTCCACTTCACTTTTACTTTCTTAGAACCTTGAACGTTGAACAGTATTTGCCGCCGATGTTCCTGAATTATTCGAAGGTTATCTAACTTATTTATTGATTTAACTTATTTAATATTGTATAAAGATTTTAAAGCGGGCATAGCTCACCTGGGAGAGCGTCAGCTTCCCAAGCTGAAGGTAGCGGGTTCGAGCCCCGTTGCCCGCTTTTTTTTCTTCTTTATTATCAACAAATTAATTTTTCATTTGTGCCGCTGTGATAAAATTGTGATAATTTAGGCAATCTCCAAATAATTTTTCAGATTGGATTTATTACCATTCGCCGAC
>DDHP01000076.1 GCA_002338145.1 Deferribacteraceae bacterium UBA1873
TTTCAGCAAATATTGTTACACATCTTTTATAGAATACTTGTTAATCAGGCGATAAAGTGTCGCACGGCTCATATTGAGCTTCTCAGCGGCAGCTTTTTTATTTCCGCCGCATTCTCTTATTGCACTGATTATCTCATCCCTTGTTAGGTTATTTTTAAATTTTGTATAACCTTTATCAGACAAATTAATGTCCAAATCGTGGGGCATTATTATCCCCGTATCCCTGGCCAGAATTATAGCACTTCGAATGATATTTTCAAGCTCTCTGATATTCCCCGGATAATCATATTTCATCAATATCTTTTTAGCTTTATCACTCAGCACAATACTCTCATCCGTCGATGAATATTTTTGAATAAAAAATTCAGCGATGGGAATTATGTCCTCTTTCCTTTCCCTTAATGGAGGAAGGTGAAGCTCGGTCACTTTCAGTCTGTAATACAAATCTGATCTGAATTTTTTTTCTTTGAGCTTTTCATCCAAATCAACATTAGTTGCAAAAATAAACCTTACATTCAAATTGATATCTTTGGTGCCTCCTATCCGTCTCACCTGATTTTCCTGGAGCACCCTCAGCAGCTTCACCTGCAGTTCCATATCCAAATCCCCGATTTCATCCAGGAAAAGTGTACCGTGCTGCGCCTGCTCAAAATATCCTTTTTTAGGTTTGTCCGCACCAGTAAAGGCACCTTTTTCATACCCAAAAAGTTCGGACTCAAGAAGTGTAGCTGGGATTGCGTTGCAGTTGACTGCCACAAAACTTTTATTTTTTCTTTTGCTGTATTCATGAATGGACTTAGCCATAACTTCTTTTCCAGTACCGCTTTCTCCTGTAATCAGAACCGGTACATCTGTCTGGGCTATTCTTGCCATATTTTTCAATATTTCGAGAAAAATTTCCGAGTTGGTATTTAATATCGAGTGACCAGAATCACCTCTTTCTTTATTGTTTTTTTGCTTTTGTTCTTTAATGTCCGTGCGATTTGCAAGCTTATTAAGAATATCCTTCAACTTGCTCATTTTAAAAGGCTTACTCAAATATTCATAGGCACCTTCCTGGATTGCCTTAACAGCAATGTCACCTGTGCCAAATGCCGTAATTAATACAAAATATGCCCCTTTATTCATTTTGTTCATTTCTCTCAAAACATCCATGCCGTCCACATCATTCATCACAAAGTCACAGATAATAACATCATAATCATGGGACTTAATCATTTCCAGAGCATGAACACCATTAATCGCCACATCCACGGTATAATATTTACTCAAAAACATCTGGATAATTTCTCTGGAATTTTTGTCGTCATCAACTACCAGTATTTTTAGAGACATCTTTCCTCACAGGCACTTTTATACCAAAAATTGTATATTTATCTTCAGAATCGTAGAAAATTTCTCCGTTTAAAGCCTCTATAAGATCTTTGCAAACAGCAAGGCCGAGACCGGTACCCTTTCCTGTTTTCTTGGTGGTAAAAAACGGATCGAACAACCTTTCTTTTATTTCCTCCGGTACACCTTTTCCATCATCATAAACCTTTATTACGATATGATCATCTTCTTTATAACTTTTTACAAAAATATTCCCGTTTTTTTCTCCTATGCTGTCAGAAGCATTTTTGATAAAATTATACAGGACCTGCTCAATAAATCCGCGGTCTGAATAAATCATACAGCTTTGAGTATCGGTTTGTAATTCTATTTTATCTGATACAGCAAATGAAAGATCTTCAACAACATTTTCTATCAATTCGCTGATATCAAATTTTGAAAATGAAGGCTCAGGCTTTCTGGAAAGATAAAGATAATTTTTTATAATCGTCTGTATCTTGGTGATCTGTCTTGAAACACTATCTACCCTTTTGCGAATTGTACTATCTTCGGTAACTTCCTCCATCAAGTCAAGATTACCCATTATCACATGAATAGGTGTCCCTATCTCGTGAGCCATTTTTGAAGCAAACTGCCCCAGTAAAGAAAGCTTCTGATATTTCATCACTTCATCCTGGAGCTTCCTTTCACGTTTTTCAATTTTCAAGACAATCCAGCTCAACACTACAATATATATTATAAACCCCACAAAAGTTAAGCCTGCCGCCTGATATCGGGTATTATTAATCGCATTCAATACATCCGTAAAATCCTTATATACCTCAATAACACCCTGCACTTCACCTTTATGCATCACAGGGTAATAAATTTCCTGCACATATCGTGCATCAGTAATTTTTTTGAGATAGTCATAACTTTCCGTCCCCGAAAGGTCATTGATCTCAAAATAAGGCTTACCGCTTAAAGCTTTCTGCAGGCCTTCACTTTTAGACGGAGACTTTGTTTTGTTGCCTTTTACAAGCGAGTAAAGACGTTTACCCTCATCAGAGTACAAAATAATATCTATTACCCCTTTTTCCTTTTTCAATATACTGACAAGGGGATTGAAATCCATATGCTCATTCCAGGATTTTCTGAAGGTAAAAAAACGTACTCTGTTTCTCAGAATACTGTGCAGGGATTCTTTAAAGTGCTGCCTCTCCCTGTTTACAAAATAGGTTTTAAAATGATATTGAATCATCATATTCATAACAAGGAGAAATATGAACATGATGCAAATTGCAATTAAAAGGAATTTTTTCGTTAAAGTCAGTTCAGCAAATCTTTTCCTAACTTTTTTAAGCATCTGCTGTTTACCACCTGAGCATAGGTTCTTCTACCGTCATATCCCTGCGTCCGTTTTTATACTTTTCCGTTAGGGACTGAAGAATTACCAGTCTCCTGTTATATGAGTCAAGAATGTACACCCTGTCTTTATTATCAATAACAACATCTTTGGGGTTATTAAAGCCACCCAGATAAACGGATTCTTTTTCAACCCCCAGATAGTATAAGAATGTCCCTTCCCTGTCGTATATTTTTAAACCGTTTGTTGCTATATCAACAATAAATATATGGTTTTCAGAGTCCATATCAAGGCCATTGGGAAAATTCAGCGCCCAGATATTGGTCCCCGGGGTTAACATCTCTTTTATAAATTTACCATTTTCGTCATATATGAAAAGCTTGCCCACAAATTTCGATAAAACGTACATTTTACCGTTATCATCCACATAAATGGAATTTGGAGCGGGTACACCGTAAATACTCTTTATATACTTTCCATCTAAACTAAGAATATCGATACGTCCGAAAAGCTCATCCGTGACATATAGCTTATCCCCTTTTACAAAAACATCACTTATACGCTTGTAAAGATTATTAACCTTTGTTGCATTATCATTTTTCATTTCTTTGAAAGTCTTCTCGTCAACCTTTCTGCCGTAAGACCATTTCACATTTTTGTCTTCGGAAATCTCCATCACCCTGCCGCCGGCTCTGTCACCGATAAAAATACGTTCTCCCCTGACTGCAACCGCAGAAGGATTAATAGATGAAAATGTGATATTTTTTATTTTTTTATCGACAAAATCCACAAGCTGCAATTCAGACTTAGCGGGCACAGCTATATAAACTTTTCCCTCACCGTTAGTGGCAAGCCTGATAGATTTAATATCTATCCAGTTTACATTTATATCTCCGACAAGTTCTTTCATAATGGCATTTTTGCCGCCGGTTTTGCCGGGGAACTCGTTAGAGTTTGTAATAACCCTCACTGCTTTAAGTTTGGGGTCTGCTGACTCTTTTGGCCATACATACTGATCAATTTTATAGACCGGTTTTTTTCCTGCACAGGAAACCATCACAAAAGACAATAACAATAAAATAAAAACCCTTCTGAAAAGCATACTACTCCTCCTCAAAACTTATCCTCATGACATTTTGCACATAATGTCATAAATTTTTCCGCTCCATTCTGAAACATTTGCGGGGTTTTACCATAATGTGGATTGTGACAGGAAACACAGGAGATTTCTTTTCCTGTGGAATCTACTGTAACCCCGCTTGTGGGATGTGTCTGCCCGGTAAAATTTGCAAGGACATGTACCCCTGATTTTTTTTCCATATGACAGTTATTGCACAGATCGTTAATCTCAGCGTTTAAAAGATATCTGTTGTTCGAGCTGTGCGGGTCGTGACATATATTGCAATAACCGGAAATAGCAGGACCGTGGGCATAATTTGCATTATACATACTTTCTGAAAACTCCTGATGACATTGGATACACTTCGAGGAAGCAGGCTGAAAAGGAACAAGATAATTGTTCTTATCGTGACACTGCAGACATTCCCATGCAGCAGCCGGTCCGTGAACAAATGTACCGTTTCCCTTTTCTCTGTGACAACTTCTGCAACCTTCATTTGTTTCGAAGGTGTGGCAGTTTTTACAGATTGTTTTATCCTCATTCATATGAAAGTGGGTCTTTTTTTTCATCTTGCTTTTATAAGCTTCCATAGAAGTAGCATACCGGACATTTATCTTTTCAACGTCAGAATCTGCCTTTATCGAAATCTGATTCTTACCTTCTTTAAGGCTGACCTTTTCCATAAACATAAACATAGTACCTTTGGTGCTGTCTATATCCTTAATTTTCTGAAAGTTTTTCACCTTATATTCGTTTTTATTCACCAGTATGGTAACAGGCTTTTCAGAACCCAGCCTTCCTACTACATGTATGGTGTCGCTGTTAACAATACTACCTTCCCGGGGGAAATAGATATACAATCCATTTCCGGCCGCAAAAGCAGTAACAGATACACTAAATAGCAGAATTACTGCAAGATTTTTCAAAATATTCTGCGGCATTTTTATAATCACCTTTTTGCTTATATATTTCGCCTAATAAATAAAAAAGTTTCTTCTTCCTGGGATATATCTTTTCTATCGAGTGAAGCATATTTAATGCTTTATCCAGATCACCTTTAAGGTAAATCGCATACGCCCTGTAAAACTTGGCTCCAACATTATATTCAGAAACACCTTGTAACACTTCTTCAACCTTATCCGGCATATCAAGCTTCAGGTAAGCTTCCGCAAGGTTAAGTTTTTCCTCCAAAGAAAGGTCTTTTTTATCCAGCTTTTCCAGACGTTCTTTCGCATCCTCCGGTTGACCGTCTTCAATGAGTCTTTTTATAAAATTGATTTTAGGCAATTTACTCCTTCTGTTATCCACTGTACTCGTGTTTTCAAATTTTTTATATTCCTCTTCAGAAATTTTACCGGTTAAAAAATCAACATATCTTCCTACTTTTACAGCATACTGCCCTTCAAAACCAACAGCATCTATTACTTTGTTATTTTTATCCAGAAAAAGTGTTACAGGTAGAGTAAAAATACCCCAATCATCAGTCAGACCACTATTATCCTGAGCAAAATAAACATTTTTACCTGTTTTACCGACTATTTCTTTTATTTTTTCCATCGTACCGTTCTGCAGATCAACTGCAACACAGGGAACATCCCTTTTACTGCACATTTCGACAAAACTTTTAACCGTATCAACATTCGTACGCTTATCATGCCTCCAAAGCAGCAAAAGTTTTGTTTCTGCACTTTTATCTATATTTGACAATTCGTTATTCAATCCTTTGAATTCCTGAAGGGAAACGGTATCACCCTTTTCGAGCTGTTGTAAAGGAAATGCACCGATAACTGTTGAAACAATCAAAAGAGAAAGAAGGCATCCTAAAATTATTCTGTAATTCATACCCAGCTCCTTTTTTAATATTAAACAAATATTTTTAACAAAGCGTAGTTGTCACTGATTGTTATACGCATTTTCCCTATTATATGTTTTCGGTTTATGACATCCCACAACACAGGTCCCGCCATTCTCCTTTTTAGTAAAATTCACAGGAAGTCTCCAATCTCCGCTGCCATAAGGTACACTCTTTCGCACCTGTAAAGGCTGATTGGAAGCATGCACTTCGTGACAGGCTTTGCAGCTCCTTCCTTTACCTTTAATCATAACATGGGTATAATGTAGATTTTCATTGCCGTTTCTGAATTTGGTGGCCTCTTGTGTGTACTGTTTTGCAAGTATTTCTTGATCGTGACATTCAAAACACAGCTGATACATACCCTGCTGATAAGGGTTATAAAATTCCTTGGGGAAATATTCAAACAGTATAAAAGGATTATCCGAGCCGTGGGGGCTGTGACATGCTGAACAGCCGCTTGTTGCAACCGGCCCGTGTACATATGCTGCATTATTCACCCTGTTTCCAAGCTCCGAATGGCAGCTGAAACAGACAGTTTTTGCTTCTGACCGCAATAATTGACCAAATTCAGAAGCATGAGGGTTGTGGCATCCGCCGCAGTTACCGTCTTCCACAGGTTTATGCTGAAACTCAGCACTTTTTATCCTATTCATCAGCTTGGGTGTAGTCTCTTTATGACATTCCACACACAGTTCTTTTTCACTTGCGGATTTCAGATGAAATTTAGCATTAGAACTGTGAGGTGCATGGCAGGAAGTACATCCATCCTTTATTGGAGCGTGCACAACTGCTTTGTTAAATGCTTCTTTTTTATCACCATGACACTGATAACACAATTCGTCCGGCGGAAATCTAAGATGTGCTTTATAATTTGAAGCATGCGGATCGTGACAGGAAGCACACTCTCCGGCTGCCAAAGGGCCGTGCTGGTACTTCTTATTAAACATACCTTTTTCATGACACTGCATACATGTGTCAGCTTCGGCTTTGCCTTTTACAAAAAACTTATTATTCCCACCATGAGGATTGTGACAGGAGGTACAATCTCCATTTTCAACAGGGAAGTGAACATTCTTACCGTCTCTTTGATTGCTGTGACACATGACACATACCGGTCCATCTTTGACTGGGCTTTTAAAATCTATAAAACTTTTTGGTCTTTTTTTATGATTTTCTAATTCTTCAGAGCTTGCCGTATGGCAAACTTCGCATTGCATAGCTGCAGTAGGACCGTGCAGATATTCGTACTCCTGAATCTCTGAATGGCATTCGCCCGTGACACAGCCGGCAGCAAAAGCCAAACCTGAAAATGCAAAACAAAACAACATTACCAAAAATATTCTTTTCACTTCTAACCTCCCAATTTTAATAATTCAGCTTAAATGTACAAGCAAAAAATATACCTACTGACTTTAAAGCCCTCGAATCAAATTATACAACATATAAACAAAAATCAAAGACAAAATTTAATTTGAGGTCATTAGAAGTTGCAGAGGATTCTTTAATATTTAATAAGCACACTTGCATATTTGTTTGCTATATCGTTTCTTATAATAGAGATTTCTTCCCAAGCACTAAACGCTTTAAGTGCTCGGTCGAAAGAATGCCTGCGGATAGCACCAGTCGTTTGGACTGGTAAATATGTGTAGCATCCTATTTATCCGCCTATGGCGGATGATAGACAGAAAATTGTCACCCCTGCCCTGTTAAATGCTGCCAGAGGCAGCCCATCGAAGATGGATTTAACAGGGGCTAGCAAAGCAAAGAGGTCTTTTGCCAAACGGCGTCTGAGATCTCTCCGCTCCACTCCGTTCCGGTCGAGATGACACATTTGATACTTGTCATCCCGAGCGAAGCCGAGGGATCTCCAACTATATGCTAATAATTTCTGCGTTTCTGCTTAGGTCAAACCAATTGCCTTTTCACAAGTACCCCACCTATCCTCCCCTAAATTAGGAGAGGAACTGGCTTCTCCCCCTGAGTCAGGGGGAGATACAGAGGGGGTACATTCTGTTTTCAAACCAAGTACCGTGCATTGCAGGACTAAAGTCCTGCTTCCGATACTTAGCACTTAGCACTTAGCACTTAAAACTTAGTACTTTTGAGCTTTTTTCACCAATAACAAATATACAAGTACACCAATCAACTAATCTTAAAGTCCTGCCTCCGAGCCGGATGTGGGGCTTTAGAAGATAGGTAAAGGCAGAGGTAGAGGTGAAGGTTGAGGAAGTTGAATTAGTTGAGATGGTTGAGTGGGTATTTAACCTTGAACGTTGAACCTTGAACGTTGAACCAACCTCCACATCCACTAAGTTGCTCTTGCTCCTCGGCCCTTAGCCCTAACACTTAACACTCTGTTAAATGACCTTTGGTCTATCAG
>DDHP01000032.1:0-8414 GCA_002338145.1 Deferribacteraceae bacterium UBA1873
GGTAACTTTTTCATAATCAAATAGTATAACATAAAAAAGGTGAGTTCAAGATTTTATCCGGGACATATTCTATTCACAAATTATACGAATTATTAGAAGCAGTGAAAAGGAGAAATAAGGAGGTTGTGAGGCCTGGAAAAGTTGTAGGGGGTATTTGGTGACAAGTTTGCTATATTTATTGAAAGAGATGTCATGATCCTTTATGATTCAGTTAAAACTGTAAAAATGGAGCTTTTATGTATGGAATATAAAAATGTCTCCCCATTTATAGACAGAGACGAGGAAATGAGTTTTCTTGAAAATTGGATCAAAGTGGGGCCAAAACAGATATTGTTTTTGTATGGTCCCAAATCCAGTGGTAAAACCACTCTTTTGTATAAATTTATTGATAAATATATGTCAGATGAAACAAAATATAATGTCAAATTTTTCAATTTACGTGAGATACTGATATCTAACTATGATGATTTTATTCAGACATTTTTCCAGGTTGTCGGTAATGAGGAAAAGACAGATAAATTTAGCAGGGAGTATAATCTAAAGATATTCAAACTGAGTATAGAAAATGAAAAGAAGATAAAATCAGGTCAGTTGAATCTTTTTACCGTTATGAAAAATCGGCTTCAGGAGCTGAACGATAATAATGTTCAGCCGATGATTATTATAGATGGGCTTCAGGCACTGGATTTTATATATTTTAACGGTCAGCGGGAATTGGTTAAGGAGTTGATTAATTTCTTTGTAGCCATGACAAAGGAGAGCCACTTGTGCCATATTATTTTGTCCAGCTCGGACGGTTATTTTATTGAGAAGCTGTACAATGACAGTAAACTCAGGAAAACAACGAAACTTTATGAAGTGGACTACTTACCAAAGAAGATATTGTTTACTGGCTGAATAATCTTGGGGAAGAATCAAAAATCAAAGACTACACCTTGACTGAAAAGCAAATAGAGTATATCTGGTCACATTTTGGCGGCAGCATATGGGAGATTTCTTCACTACTTGGATATTTCTGAGGGTTTGTGAAAAAGGTACTGTTCCTCAGGATAAGTTGGCAGAGATTGTAAATGACTACATGACACAGGCAAAAAGCTATTTTGTGGAATATGCATCTTTGGATAAGCCGCGGGAAAATCTATGCAAATTAATGAATAAACTGATTGAAGATAAAGGCAGCTTTGGTGAGCAGGATTTGGGAGACTTGCTATACAAGGGGTATTTTAGAGACAAATCTCATATGCAGGATGAGCTGATGTATCTGGTGCGGAATAATTTTCTCTACTACAATCCCACACGTGCGGGATACAAAATGCAGGGGCGGAGTATGGAGATTGGCCTGGAGAGGTATGTGCAGGAGATATGTGTGAAGTAAGCAGAAACGCAGATATATTTGACAAGAGATTCCTCGGTTTCACTTCGTTCCACTCGGAATGACAAAATTAATGTCCCCCTCTTACTTTCCCCTAAAGTAGGGGGGAGACAAAAGTTTTTTATAATTTTTCTAAAGTTTTTTTATAGACAGTCGATGATGTTAGTGAAATATGAATAGGAAGAAGGTACTAAGACAATTAGGCCGATGCTGACACGAGAAGTGCGGTATCGGCCTTTTTTTATGGATGTTTCAAAACTATTTGGAATAATTGCAAACGGTATCGAAATAATCGGGCCGGCATGGATAATAAATCTGTGCCGGTCTTTTTTGTGAAAAGGGGGTGAGTATAGCGAAAACGTTGTAGAGGTTTTAAGGGTAGCACTGGAGTATGGGTTCCAGACGTTGTTGAGTTTTCATTAGTGCTTAAAACTCAACACTTGGAAATTAGCACTAAGCTTGGCAAGGACGCCAAATATTAAAAAAACACGGAGGTAAGTCATGATAATTAACACAAACATAGCTTCTTTAACATCGCAAAATTATTTAAATCAAACAAACAAATCTCTTCAGGGTTCTTTGGAAAAACTCTCCTCAGGTATGAGGATTAACAGTGCATCTGATGATGCTTCTGGTCTTGCGATTTCTGAAAAATTGCGGGCACAGATCAGCGGTCTCCAAAGGGCATCCATGAATGCTCAGGACGGTATATCCATGCTGCAGACAGCAGAGGGCGCACTGCAGGAGACAACAAGTATCCTCCAAAGGATGAGGGAGCTTGCGGTGCAGGCATCCAACGGTACGTACACATCTAACGACCGTCAGGAAATCCAGAAGGAAGTGGACCAGCTGAAGAGTGAAATCGACAGGATTTCTTCATCCACAGAATTTAACACGAAAAAATTGCTAAACGGTGACGCATCAGCACTCTGGTCATCTGATAGCGATAATATTGAAGCAATAATAAACGGTAAAGTAAGTGAAGGCAACTACAATATCAATGTGGATGCGACACCGGGGCAAAATTACGTATACAAAACTGACGTAATGACATTGAATGAAGGTGCAATAGGTGCTGAAATAACAGACTCTGATGGTTCCAGCCTGATAAGAGCGTCAAATCCAAGCTCACTGCCACAGACAGGTAGTTCTGAATTTACTCTTGCTGTTGATGACTTAACTAGCGCGACTACTTCTGCAGTAAACACTGCCGGTACATATTTGCAGGCGGGCTCCAGCTGGTCAGTAGACACAAGTGGAGCAACTGTAACTTCTGTTACTGAAGGTGGATACGCAGTGGTTGAGTTTACCAGCAGCTCAGCGGCTATTACTAGTTATTATAGTGGCAAAGATGGCTCACTTATTGGTACAGCTACTGACGATAATATTACTGATGGAATTAGCGCTACCATCACTGGTGGGATTAGTTTTACAGGTATATCAGCTCAAGGCACACAAATCCAAGCTGGTGATAAATTTGTATTAAATGCCGTAGCTGGAAATACCGGATCTGCTACTGCTGCTGGTTCCGCTGGTGGAATAACATTATCAGGTGGCCCTGAAGGCTCACCGGCAATGAGAGTAGAATATGCTGCCCTTGCCAGTTCTTCAAATGAAACAACTGTGAGTATAGCTTATGGAAGTTTAGATAGTCAGACAGGTAATTTTAATATAGGTACTGTGGATTTAACCTTTGCCCAACAAGCTGATGGTGCTGTAGACGCTACTACTGGTACTGGAGCAACATTGGATATCCAAGGGGGCGGCGAAGCTGCAACTTCCACAACTAAGCTAAAAGATTTAGCAAGATTCACCACAGATGATGGAAGAAATATTTTTGATAATACACAACAGCTGACAGTGTATGGTAACGGTAATTCAGCCACAATAAATTTAGAAGGTGATGATACAGTAAGTGATTTTGAAACCAAACTTACAGATGCTATTGTGAATGAACTGGGAATGGGTGCTGGTAAATCTTCTGTTAATAATAACCTTGTGAACTATGTGGCTCCCGGGGAAGGTCAGGCTTCAGGCAATGAAGCAGTGGAAGGTACATTTGTAATACAGTCCGCTCTTCTTGGGGATGACAGCCAGATATCATTTGTTGGTGATCAAGCGCTCATTGACGGGATGTCTGTCTCAACAATTCAGGAAGGTGAAAACTCTGAGCTGAAAGTAAATGTAACTGATGCTCACACCGGAGCAGCAGTAGGCTCTGATACTGTGAATGACTACACTCTTAGAGGTGTTATTGATGGAGTAAATGTTGATCTTTCCAGTTCAATGGATGTAGAAGCTAATTGGGTTGATAATCAAATTAGTTTTTCATCTAAAGAGGGAGGCGTGGACACAAAACTTCACCTGGTTGACAACTCTACTGATCTTCAAATCGGTGCTAATGAAGGTCAGGCTATAAATGTGAGTATAGGTCAGGTGGATACTAAGTCTCTGGGTATCGATAATGTACTTGTGGTTGACCAGTCAACAGCACAAAAAGCTATTACTACGATTGACAATGCCATTCAGCAAGTTTCCGGAACAAGGGCGACAATAGGTGCTCAGATAAACAGACTGGATCACGCAATTAACAACTTGAACATTGCTGAAGAAAATCTTACAGCATCTGAGTCCAGGATACGTGATCTTGATGTTGCCAGCGAAATGGCCAAATTTACAAGGGATCAGATTCTGTCACAGGCTGGTACTTCTATGCTGGCTCAGGCTAACCAACTTCCACAGCAAGCTTTACAGCTTCTTGGCGGATAAAATTAGCAGGCTGATAAGGATGCTCCGCAGTACAGCGGAGCTCCTTTTCCACCCAAAGGGGGTGAATTATGTTGGACTCAATTAAAGGTACAGCAATTAGGCAGATTGATGTGGGGACGCATGTAAAAGAATCAGGACGTGGTGCTGATTCTCAGCAGGATAATTTGAGTGTAGACAAAAAGCATCAGGAAGCCGCTGCTAAAAACGCCGAAAAAGATGTGGCAAAAGCTGTGGAAGAGCTGAACAAGGCTGTGGAGGCCTTAAATATCGGCAGGAAATTTGAAATAGAAGATGATTTGGAAGAAGTAGTAGTAAAAATAATGGACAAAAAAGAAGGCGAAGTAATCAGGCAGATTCCTTCGGAGGAAGCCATTAAACTGGAGAAGAATATCAAGCAGATGTTAGGGATGTTTTTTGACAGTACAATGTAATATGTGAGAGCTTTGAATAAGTACCCCACCTAACCGAGCACTTAAATTTTAAGTGCTCGGAACTTAATTCCCCTCTTATCAAAGAGTTAGAAGGGGCTTGGAGTTGTAAAATTTATTATAGCTCAATTATTCAAAACTCTCTATGTGTAATGAAATTGAAATATTCAGTCGGCATGGATGAAAGTCTGTGCCGGCTTTTTGTTTGTATACCATGACGGGGGCGTTGACGAATTAAAAAAAAAATGTAACATTTGGACTTTCTAAAAATACAGATTCGCATCAAGGAGGTTCAAATGAAAGTCTTGGCTGTAAACACAAGCCCCAGGAAGAACGGAAATACAAGTATTATCCTGAATGAAATGTCCAGAATTCTAAAAGAGGCAAATATTGAAACAGAAATCTATAATATTCCCAACGAAGCAATACGGGGATGTACCGCTTGTATGACCTGTTTTAAAAAGCAGAATATGCAATGTATCACAAAGGATGACTGTTTAAACGACGTGGTAGCGAAAATGGCTGAAGCTGATGGATTAATTCTGGGCTCACCCACTTATTTTGCTGATGTGAACGCAGAAATGAAGGCGATTATCGAGCGTGTGGGCTTCGTCAATAGGGCTAACGGTAATTTTCTGAGGCGCAAACCAGCCTGCGGGGTAAGTGCAGTTAGGCGGGGCGGTGCAAACAGAGTCTTTGATACATTTAATCACTTTTTTCTAATCAATGAAATGATAGTTCCGGGCTCCGTTTACTGGAACTTTGTCTTCGGCAGGGAAATAGGTGAAATTTTGAATGATGATGAAGGAATGAACACAATCAGGGTGCTGGCAGAGAATATGGGGTGGCTGCTGAGAAAACTGCATAGTTAAATTAACTCGGAGGGGAGTTTGTTTAAAAAGTTTATATTTGTTGTGTTTTTATTGCTGCCGGTTTTATCGTTTGCCGAGTTTCGTATAGTGAGTCTTGCGCCCAATGTGACGGAAATCCTTTTTAAAATCGGTGCAGGTGATTATGTCGTTGGGGTGAGCGACAGATGTGATTTCCCTGAGGAAGCCAAAGCTATTACTGAAGTGGGGAGCTATTACAGACCTAGTCTGGAAAAGATTCTGATGCTCAATCCTACACATGTTTTTGGCATGAGAGAGGGCTATACAAAGCAGTTGAAGAACAAACTGGATAAATTCGGCATTGAAAACAGATTTTTCCAGGCTCATGATTATGAAGATATAATCAATATGATTGAAATGATTGGCGGTATAGTACATAAGCCGGTGGACAATATTACCGGAGAGATGCGTGAAGTATTTGGGGAAAATGCTGCTGGTGGAAATAAAAGTGCAGTTTTTCTGATAAATGCCAAGCCTGCTTATGCTGCAGGCGGCGGTAATTTTGTAAATGATATTATGAACTGTGCAGGTCTGAGAAATCCTTTACAAGGTGAAAGCAAATCATTCCCGCAAATCAGCTATGAAAAGCTTTACCAGATGCAGCCAGATTATATCATTCTTGCAAAAAGACATGGAAGCAGCAATGGGAATAAGTTTTTTTATGAAAAAATGGAGTATTTTAACAAAGATGTGAGGATTATAGAGGTGGAGCCAAATATTTTCTTAAGACCTTCATACAGGATAATGCAAGCATGCAGAATACTAAAACAGCAAATCAGGTAACTTATTCAAGAATTGTTTTATATTTTTTAGTCTCTTTTGTTTTCAGTATTGTTATTTTATTTTTCAGCCTTTCTTTTGGCGGGCACTTTATAAATCCTTTTAGTTTTTTTTCCCAGGAAAATGCCGTATTTATGTCACTGCGGCTGCCAAGGGTGCTGGCGGATTTTATGGTTGGAGCCGGGTTATCTGTGGTGGGGTGCAGTTTTCAGACATATTTCCGGAATCCTTTGGCTGACCCGTTTATCCTGGGGATAGCCGGAGCAGCTGCGGTGGGTGTGGCTGTGTCTCTTTTTGCAGGGGTATCCGGTTTTGTTGCCACGCAGATGCTGAGTTTATCATTTGCTCTGGCTACAATATTTTTTGTCTATTGGGCTGCCGGGGGCTTGAATTCTTTGACAGCTAACTCACTCATACTTGTGGGTGTGGGGCTGAATTTCTTCTTTACTTCTATTATTACATTTTTCAACTCCGTATTTTCAGAAAGTTTTACAAAAGATTTGCTGATGTGGTATCTGGGCAGTACGGTTTTTCTGGATATTAATCTTGTAATGATCAGTTTTTTCATCGTGGTGATTTTTTCAGCGATTTTATATATGCAAAGTGGTAAGCTCAATGTTTATCTCCTTGGTGAAGATTTTGCTATAAATTCCGGAGTGAATATCAGAGGGTTTTCTTTGATTATATATGTGGTGGGTTCACTGATTACTTCAGTGATTGTGGCTATGTGCGGGGCTATCGGTTTTGTTGGTATAATAATTCCTCATATTGTAAAAATTATTTTCGGGCTTGATCACAGGATTAACATGATTTTGTGTTTTTTCCTTGGCGGAAGTTTTGTGGTAGTGATAGATACGATTTTTAAAACAGTTTTTTTCCCTTATGAAGTGCCTATCGGGGCTGTTACCGCTATTATCGGGACACCGTTTTTTATCTATATCCTCAGAAGGCGTATATGAGTATAATTTTGGAAAATGTAAGATTAGCTTACAATACGGGATTCAGCCTCGAAATTGAACGACTGGATTTTCCTGATGGTGGCATTACCGGTATACTGGGGCCGAATGGCAGCGGTAAAAGTACCTTGCTGAAAATCATTTCAGGAATATTAACAAATGATTCGGGAAATATCCTAATCGACGAAAAAGATATATCAACGATGACAAATGTGCAGCTTGCAAGAAATATTTCCTATGTTCCGCCCAGGCTGGATAACTTGCCAATGATCAGGCTTTACAATCTACTTGAGGCCGGGCGATATCCTTATTCGCTGGGTTTTGGCATATTGGACTGCAAAGATAATGAAAAAATTGATGAGGCGCTTAATGTCTGTGACTTGTATGATAAAAAGAATTATTTCCTGAATCAGCTTTCATCCGGGGAGCTTCAGCGGGCACTGATAGCAAAAGCCATCGCCCAGGATACAGATATTATATTGATGGATGAGCCTTTTTCCAATCTGGACCCCTCTTATACTATCAAAATTATCGAAATAATAAAATCTCTCCGAAAATATAAAACAATAATTTTAGCGGTGCATGATGTGAATATTGCATATTTTCTCTGTGACTGCTTGGTGGGGTTAAAAAACGGAAAGTGTTTTTTTACCTTTGACAACAGGAGTAAATTTGATATAGAAAAGATTAACTCTCTCTACGGTGTTGTTTTCAGCCTGTGTGAGGGGAATATTGTTTTAAAATTTCGATAGTTTGCTGCCACGTTTTATCTAAGGGGAAGTCCGGTGAAAATCCGGCGCTGTCCCGCAACTGTGAGCTGGACGAAACTCTGTTGTGCCACTACCCTGCCACGAAATTGCTTCAAGAGAATTTAGTGGTGGGATGGGAAGGCGGAGGAGTAGGAAGAAGGCGAGCCAGGAGACCCGGGTAAAACAGTCGCAGCACCTACTTACGAGGATAAGGAGGTGCCCATGGTCTTTTTTAACAGCAGTTGATTAACCTTCCATAATTTTTAATGCCGTGACAAGTGATGGTCAAACGGCGTCACCGCGACCAAGCACATAAGTATTTATGCGCTCGGATGCAATGGCGTGCTGTTATGTTAGTGCTAAGTGTTAAGTTTACCCTGTTAAATCCATCTCCGATGGGCTGCCTTCGGCAGCATTTAACTGGGTTTATCCTGTGAAATATCAGCTTGCTGATAGACCGAAGGTCATTT
>DDHP01000032.1:8634-14437 GCA_002338145.1 Deferribacteraceae bacterium UBA1873
CATTTAACAGGGCATGGGTGACAAAACTGTTGTTTGGCAAAAAGTATTTTTTTAAAAATAAAGGAGGATATATGAGAATTATAATAGCCACTATTTTTATATTGTTAGCCATAAATATTTATGCAGTTACATTGGAAGAAATTAATGTTTTCGGTGAAAAGTATACAAAAGAGGAGCTGAACAAAAATCCTTCAGTGGAAATTATCACCAGAGAAAAAATCGATAAGCTCTCGCCCTCTTCTACTCTTGACCTCTTGGGCTATGCATCAGGAATACAGATAACATCCTATAACAAAGCCAACTCCACTATTTCCATGGGGGGGTTTGTAGGCGATAAGGCAGGTTTTAACAATGTAATAATGATAAACGGCAGGCGGGTTAATCCCGTAGATCAAAGTAGCTTTGATGTAAACTCCATCCCTGTTGAAATGATAGAACGGGTGGAGATTAGCTACGGAGCAAACTCCACTTTGTTTGGCGACAGTGCTACGGGTGGTGCAATAAATATTGTTACTCGTAAGCCCATTAAAAGCGGTGGGTTCATTAAAGCCGAAGCCGGATCCTATAATACCACAGACTTTTTTGCCCAGGGCAATTATGCCGGCGAGCGGATATCACTCCTTTTAAATGCCGACAGGTACAGGACAGATGGTTACCGGGACAACGGACGATATAACAAAGACAGTGTTAACGGCGAGTTTATCTATTACGGTGACAATTTCGATTTGGGGTTTAATGGACTTTACATAGACAAAGATTTTGGATTGCCTGGCGGTTTGACAAAAGATATTATTGAGGAATACGACAGGGAACATACTGAAAACCCTGATGATGGAAGCAGTGATTACGAATGGATGGCTGGTACAAATGCAAAATTTTATACAGAATTCGGAGATATCATTGTTGATGTTTCACGGTATGAAAGGAAAAGAAATACAGACTGGATTTTATCTAACTATAAACGAAAGGATGAGCTTGAAAGGACTTCGGTAGCTCCCTCCTATAGACTCAATGTCAAGCATGGTGATTACAGTAATACATTTACTGCCGGATATTTATACGAGGAAACGGATTTGAAGGTTATCACCGATAATTCTGAACTTACACGTGAAAAAGAAAGTTTTTATTTTACTGATAAATCCGAGTGGAATAATATATCCGTTGAGGGTGGTTACAGGTATTCTGATATGGAAGATGATTACAGCAGCGATGGTATATCTAAAGATTTCGATGCAGAGGCTTATTTTGTAAAGGCAGGTTACAGCCTAAACGGAAGCAATTTTGTATACCTTAAATATGACAAAAGTTTTCGTTTCCCTGCGACAGATGAGATTAACGAGATGGGGGGATTGAATCCGGAAATTGATAAGCAGGTTAATAAAACATATGAAATCGGATTTAAGAGTAATCATGATATGTATCATCTTGACTTGATTGTTTACAAGCAGGAATCAGATGATGAGATTTTTACAAATCCAGACTATTATACGATGGGATATACTGAGCCTGCAAATACCAATCTGGATACAGAAAAGAACGTTGCTATAGTAAGATTCGGTATTAACAGGAAAAATACCATTTTTGATGTGGCTTACACGTATACAGATTCTGAAATTGACAGCGGAGCATGGAAAGGCAATAAAGCACCACTTGTTTCCGAACATACGGTCAAAGCCAATGTGGGGTATGAGTTTGATAACGGTCTGGGTTTTTATTATTTCTACAAATATTTTAGTGGTTTTTACCAAGGTAATGACTATGAAAATGCCGCAGATAAAACAGGTGGCTATAGTGTGAGTGATGTGAAATTAAGATATGTTTTTAAAAACTTTGAAGCATATCTGAAAGTAAATAATATCTTTGATAAAGAATACAGCAACTATGTTTTCTATAGCGAATGGGTGGGAACATCTTATTATTATCCGGCTGCGGAAAGGAACTACTTAGCAGGTGTCAAATTTAAATTTTAATAAAGGCGGAAGGGTTAACCCCCTTCTGCTTACTGTTTTATTTTTTGTCTCACTTTGTATTCATGTCGGTATTACCGGCATAATCCGTATTCCCGAAGCTGATGTTAAAAAAGGCATAACAATGTTAAAAGTAGAGATAGTACAATCTGTAAATAACAGCAGCAGTAAGAAAAATAACCAAATGAAAACAAAAAAATCTGTTTCAAAGCAGCCAGAGGTGAAAAAAGAAAAATTATCCAAAGATAAAACTGTTAAACCTCACAAAATATATATGAACAAGATTCCCGAGGTAAATACAATAAAAGAAGAAAAAGTAAAAAAAAGTAAAAAGCCGGAGAAAAAAGCAAAACGTCCCAAAATAACTTACAGCAAGCAGACGGATAATGACAGTGAGTTATTAAAAGAAGGTTTTTCTCAAAGAAAAATTTCAGCAAAAAGCAGTGGCGATAATAGTTTTCAGACTGTTTCAGAAAATACGTTTGATAAAGAAAATTACCTTGATAAAGTGCGGGAGATTATTAAGAAAAATACTACCTACCCTGCTGTCGCAAAGAGACGGGGTATCCAGGGGACTGTTAAGGTTAGCTTTCGTATTCTGAGAAACGGTAGTATAGATAACGTAAAAGTTACAGAGAAAAGTGAGTTCGGTATTCTAAATGACGCTGCATTGCAGGCAGTAAGAGCAAGCAGTCCGTTTGATAAGCCGGAAAAAATTATTGCAGTGGAAATACCTGTAAGCTTTCGGCTAAAATGATACAAAAAACGGGAGCCACCTGGTCATGTAAGATACAATAATGGTCATAAAATCTGTAAGCATCAGCAAGCCTATAAGTATAAGAAGTGCACCGGCGACTTTTTCCACAATAACCATTACATTCCCCGCTTTTTTTATGCCACCTATCACAAATCCCAGAGCAAGAGCTGAAATGAGAAACGGTATCCATAATCCCATGGAATATGTAAAAAGAAGAAACATACCTTTTGCAACAGTAGCTTCCTGGGATGCCAGTGCAAGGATTCCACCCAAAATAGGCCCAATACATGGTGTCCAACCGAAAACAAAAGCTATTCCCAAAAGAAATGCCTCTATGTAAAAGGGGCCTTTGTTCCGCTTTTTATAATTCCACTTTTTATGACTCAAGAGCTTTTGTATTTTAAAAATGCCCATCATGTGAAGGCCTAATATTATGACCACAATTCCTGCTACTCTGCCAAGTATATCTTTGTATTCGTTCAAAAACTGCCCGATGCCGGTGGCGCTGGCTCCTAATATTACAAAAACCAGAGTAAAGCCCAGTCCGAAAAATAAAGCTCCGAGAAAAGCTTTCAGGCGCGGGGTTCTACTCTCTGCGTTGGTGAGGGATTCTATACTCTCCCCGGAGATAAATGAAATATAGCCAGGTAGAAGGGGGAGTACGCAAGGCGATAAGAAAGAAAGTATTCCGGCAAAAAAAGCACTGTAAAAAGATAAATTTTCCATTGATTTCAAACTTTTTTATTGTATTTTTATCATAGTTATGTAATTCAATATGCATTGAAAGTCAATAAAAATACGAAAGGTTATATATATTCATATTATTGAATATAGTAAAGAGGTGTATTATGAAAAAGAGTAAGTTTTTTATTGCAGGTCTTGTTGTTGTGGCGGCGGTGGGATATCTGATTGTTTCCGGTTTTAAATCCAACAGTGTATATTACCTCAAAGTGAATGAGCTGGTTAGCCAGAATGAGACACTTTCCAAAGGTCTGAGAGTCAGCGGTGATGTGGAGAATGGAAGTGTTGAAAAAGATGTTGTAAATCAACACCTTAAATTCGTTATGACCGATGATACTGGAGCTAAAATGAATGTCGTGTATAATGGAATAATTCCTGATGCCTTTAATGAAGATGTGCAGGTAATTGTTGAAGGTGAATATTCAAAAGATACCAATACCTTTAATGCGCGTACGCTGCTTGCGAAATGTCCGTCTAAGTACGAAGCCGAAGTAGCTGAAGGTGAGAAATCCTAAACAGAAAAGTTAATATGAAAATTTAGTTATGTGTAAAAGCCGGCACTGCGCCGGCTTTTTTAATCTGAATCGTTTATTATGTAATTTTTTCTGAAGGTTGATTTTTTGTCGAACAGTTTCAGCTGTTTTTTCCCCAAATCTTTCAAAAGTTCTTTTCTGTTTATTTTGGCGTTTTTCATGGCTTTGTTTCCCGAAGGATCAAATTTGGCAAACTGGGTAAACCCCTTTTCCACAGAACTTTGGGCATAAGCCATCGCTTTTTCATGATACTGTGAGCATCTTTTCTGAAAATCCGGCGTATTTCTTGCTTTAATCATTTTGGCGAGCTCTGAAAGTTTGAAAAGATTCATATATTGGATACTTTTTTTCAACATCATCATCTCTCTGCTGAAATATTTTTTATCTATATTCATTGTTGTTAAAAAATGGCTGCCGTAATCGGCAGAATTATCCAGCAGGTAGTAAAGTGTATGTTTCTGTTTCTTATTGTTGTATGAGTCTTCTGCACTTTCAATCAAAAAATGTGCCAGAAACTTTTTCCTGCTGTATAACAAAAAATTTTGAGGTACCATATAGTTGTGGGCAATTATATCAGCGGAAAGGTGTGCTGCATAGCCATGACAGAAAGCTTTTTCATCTTCCTGTTCGGCACTGTTAAACAGGTCTGACACTATTTTCCAGCTGTGTGTGTTCAGATTTTTTTTGAATTGGGAAAAATCCTTAAAAAGATTAAAAAAATCGGGGAAAATATTACCCAGCAAAAAATGTATAGGGTAACTTTTGATTAGATAAAAATTTGTGGTCTCCAGGATGTCCAGCCCTATTTTTATATGTGTATTAAAACCCCAACAGAAACCGGCTTTTGCAAAACACAGAAAGAAAAAAGCAAATATAACAACTCTCAACATCATTCACCTTTACAACGGAATGTTTATTATCATTTATTGACAAATTTAGTCAAATAAAATTTTTTTTAAAGTAGTATCTCAAAAATCTTTTATTTAATCGTTAACAAAATTATGAAAGATGCCAGTTTTTCTTTTCAGACTGGATACATACTTTTTGTAGTACATCCTCTTGTTGACAATTAATGCAGAACTGTCTAAATATTGATAATGTCGGAGGTGAAAGATGCTTGTTGCCCCATCACTGTTGAGTTCTGATTTCGCCAATCTGAGAAATGAGATAATGGCAATAGATAAAGCCGGTGCGGACTGGATTCATTTCGATGTAATGGACGGTCATTTTGTGCCTAATATTACTATTGGCCCAATGATTGTTGAATCTGTGAGAAAATATTCCGATAAACCTTTTGATGTACATCTTATGATTGAAAATCCTGAAAATTATGTTGAAGCATTTGCTAAGGCCGGTTCCGATTATATTACAGTGCACCAGGAGGCATCTGTACATTTGCACAGACTTGTTTCATTAATAAAGAAATTTGGCTGTAAAGCAGGTATTTCCGTTAATCCGGCGACACCGACGGGATGTCTTGAAGAAATTTTGCCGTATGTTGATATGGTGTTGGTAATGAGCGTAAATCCCGGATTTGGAGGTCAGAAATTTATAGAATCATCTGTAGTAAAGGTGAAAAAAGTAAGAGAAATGGCTTCTGACTGTCATCCTGAGCTGAAAATTCAGGTGGACGGGGGTGTCAGCAATAAGAATATTGCACAACTGAAGGAGGCAGGTTGTGATATTGTCGTTGCCGGGAGTTATATTTTCGGCTCTGACAACTATAAAGCGGCCATAGACTCATTGAAGTGAATCCTTTCTTTATCTCTTGTAGAGTGTCTCATATAAGCATAATTGCATATTTA
>DDHP01000093.1 GCA_002338145.1 Deferribacteraceae bacterium UBA1873
CACTTCGTTCCGGTCGAGATGACATTTTTATGTAATTCCGAGCGAAGCCGAGGAATCTCTATTCTTATATAACAAATATATCTGCGTTCCTGCTAACCTTTGTCAGGCAATATATGTTCTGTTTGTATTAAAGTCAAAATTTTTCTTATCACATATTAAATTTTTTACTCGGGTACAGGATAATAATATAGACAATGTTATATTTTTATGTTATAGGCAACTGTATACAGTATACCGTTGGCATAATTATCACAATTATAGTTTTGGAGTGGGCAATGTCAAAAGTCTTATATGGTTTTTTTAAAGGGCAATTTATTGATAATAGAGGCAGACCGCAGGATGAGTGGAGTGATTCACCGGTAAAGATTGATAAAGATTTCAACGGCAAAAATTTGAAATCTTTTGTAAACTGGGATGGTTTTCTTGTTTTTGATGAAAAATGCGATATCCTGGTTGCTTTAGCGGAGTATATGTCAGAAATCAGTTCTTACGGATGTTGCGGGAGATGTTTTCCCGGCAGGATAGGGACAAAACTGGTTTCAGAGGAGCTGTATAAATTAAGGGATGAATACAGTAAAGAAAAAATAGATTTAATATACGATTTGTGTGTATCCATTAATGATTCTGCCAAATGTACTGTTGCGCCGACTGCTGTAATTCCTGTTTTAAATTTTCTGGAAAATTTTCCGGAAGAAGCCAAAAAGGAAGTTTTCTCAGAAAATACTAAATACATAAGACATTTAACTTCTCCATGCACAGCCGGGTGTCCGGCTAATGTTAAAATTCCTGAATTTATCGAGGCCATAAAGGATTTCAGGTTTCTGGAAGCCCTTGCTATTATCAGAGAAACAATGCCTCTGCCGGGTGTTTGCGGACGTGTTTGTCCACATCCATGCGAGGAAAACTGCAGACGGGGTCTCATTGATGATCCGGTTAATATCATGGTATTAAAACGTGCCCCATGGGATTATGAGTATTACCATCACAAAAATCCACAAATTCCAGTTTACAGAAATAATACAGGCAAAAAGGTTGCGATAGTCGGTGCCGGCCCTGCAGGTTTAACCGCAGCTTATTACCTCGCGCAACTGGGTCATAATGTAAAAATTTACGATATGCTGAATGAGCCCGGTGGAATGGTGGCCAGAGGAATACCTGATTACAGGCAGCCGAGAGAGCTTTTAAGAAGAGAAGTTGATATAATAAAGTCACTGGGTGTGGAAATACAATATAATACAAAGCTTGGTAAGGATATTTTTCTGGATGATCTGAAGGCCGATTACGATACGGTATTAATTGCCATTGGAGCTTGGAAAAGCCGCGACATGGGTGTTGAAGGTGAAAAGGATGGTTATGAAGGTGTTGTTGCCGGAGGCATTTATTTTCTGAATGATTTTGCCGCCGGAAGAGAAGTCAAAATTGGTAAGAAAGTACTGGTTGTTGGCGGTGGTAATACAGCAATTGACTGTGTGAGGACTGCTATAAGGATGGATACAGAAGAGGTTACCCTCATATACAGAAGAGCGAGGGAGCAAATGCCCGCTGAAGATTATGAAATAGATGATGCTGAAGAGGAGGGTGTTAAATTTCACTTTTTGGCTAATCCGGTGAAAATTCTCGCTGAAAATGGTAAAGTAGTTGGTGTGGAATGTATAAAAATGCGTCTGGGGGAGCCTGATGAATCCGGACGCAGACGTCCTGAGCCTATTGAAGGCTCTAACTTTGTGATAGATGTGGATACAGTTATCCCGGCCATTGGTCAATATCCGGATTTGAGTTTTTTGAGTGAAAAAGATGGAATAGGGGTAACCAAGTGGAATACTATTAAAGTCAAAGACGACCTTTATGTTACTGATGTGGAAGGGGTATTCTCGGCTGGAGACTGTGAATGGGGGCCTAATACCGTTGTTAAAGCCATAGGTGCAGGAAGATGGTCGGCAATAATGATGGACAGATATATGATGGAAGGCAATGTTTATCTAACAGATGAAGAAAAGCTTCAGTTGACATTGTATGATAATAAAGTGTTTGATAAGAAAGAGAAGCTTTGTGAGCCAAATACTATAAGACGGGTCGAACAGGAAAAATTGCTGCCGGAAGTCAGGGTTAACAATTTTGAGGAGATCGAAAAACCGTATTCGGAAAAGCAGGCTTATATTGAAGCCACAAGATGTTTAAGATGCATGAGAATGGCAATGGTTGGTTTAGAAAATAAATAGTACGGGGTTAGGTTATGCCGGAAATATATATTAACGACAGAAGTTATCCTTTTAAAGAGGGCGAAACAATTCTCGAGGTAGCCAGAAGAAATAACATTTATATACCTGTTATGTGTTACCTGAAAGAGATAACGCCAACAGGTGCATGCAGATTGTGTCTGGTGGAAATTGAAGGGGTGGATAAGCCTGCGGCAGCTTGTGTAACCTATGCTCTTGACGGTATGAAGATATATACAGATACTGAGAAGGTTAAGAAAGACAGAAAAAGAATGCTGGATTTTGTTTTGATAAAACACCCTCTTGATTGCCCTGTTTGTGATAAGGCGGGGGAGTGCATGCTTCAGGATACTGCGTATGAATTCGGTATAAATGAAGAGAGTATATCTTCAGAAAAGCCTGACAAACCGGTTTTTGATTGGGGATTTATTATTAATGATACAAACTTATGTGTAATGTGTGAACGTTGTGTGAAAGTTTGTCACGAAATTACAGGATGCTCTGCTTTGAAGATTGAGGAGCGTGGTTTTAACAATATCATAAATACAACAACAGGTGATACACTTTCCTGTGATTTTTGCGGGCTGTGTGTGGATTTTTGTCCTGTCGGAGCACTTTTGGATAAGCCTTATAAACACAGCGTGAGGTCATGGGATTTGGACAAAATAAAAACTTTCTGCACATACTGCCCGGTGGGTTGCGAAATTGAGGCAGATATACACAACAATGAAATTTTCAGGTGCAGATCTACGGAAAACAGTTTTATCTGCTCATTGGGGAGATACGCTTTCAAATATCCTGAAAACGAAAACAGAATAAAATCTCCGATGATAAAAGATGGTAATTCCTATATTACTACAGACTGGAATACGGCGATAAGTAAAATTGAAGAAAAATTAAAAGGCATAAAGCAGAATTATGGTGATGATTCCATAGCTTTTGTACTGGGAAGCAGGCTGGATACTGAAACGCTTATGGGGTACAAAAAGCTGGCTGACGAACTGGGCACGAATAAAATACTTGCAGATATACAGTTTGAAAATGACGAAATTTACAAAATTCATAAAAGCAAATTTGGAACATATGATAATGTAGGAGTCTTGGGAGATATAAAAGAGTCTGACCTGATTTTTGTGATTGGTTCTGACTTATCGTCTGAAGCGCTTGGTATTAAATGGCGTGTTATGAATGCTGTGATTCACAATAGTGCAAAATTGGTTACAATAGGTGCAAAAAAATATGAGTATGATGAATTTACTGATATAAGTCTTTTGGCTGATTATGGGGACTATGCTTCTATTTTTGAAGGTATTAAGTCAGGAGACAGTGAATTTTCCTCGGATATCAGGGAATATATAGAATCTTCTGACAAAATTTCTTTCATTGTGGGCAATGAGTTTATTTCATCAGAAGCTAAACCAGAAAGCGTTTATGCTTTCCTGGATTATGTGGGGAAGGATAAGCTTCAAAGTTTTTTTATAGTGTCTGATAAAACCAATATCACGGCATCTTTAACCTCCGGGATAACGGAGTTAGGATATACCCCTGCTCAGCTAAGCAAAGATATCAGCAATTCCCGCGTGAAGGCAGTTATTGCAGTGGGCTTTTACCCATTTAATACATACGGAAATTACAAAATGCTACGCAAATCTGTAGAAAATACTGAGCTTTTTATTTCAGTGGATATGTTTGTTAACGATTTTAATAAGAAATCTGATATTATTTTGCCAGCATTAAGTGCATTGGAATGTGAAGGCAGTTATCTGACACTTGATGGCAGAGTTATTAGATCTTCTACTGTTTTTACGTCTGATACCGAATCAAAAACAGATGTTAGTATTCTCAGCAGTCTTGCTAGTGTATTGGGTGTGGAGCTACCCGAATCCAATGAAGAAGTGTGGAGTAAACTTGTTGCCGGTAAGAACGGAATCCCTGCAATTGATTTTTATGAAATTGACGGTTTTATTACAAAAGATAAAGATTATGATTTCAACAAAACTTCTTTTTCTTATGAAAGTAGGTCAGAAGGTACAGTAGAAATATTTGTAAATGCCAAACACCATAATAATTATTTGAGCACTGCCGCTGTGGTGGAAAAGGATGTTGATGGATATTTGAAAAAATACTATTTCGATGTCGAAGATACTGTGGTTTCAGGTAAGGACGCCTGTTTCGATGGTAAATGCGATTTAGTTGATAATATCGCCAAAGGAACAGTGCTGATACCTAAAAATTTAAAATAACAAAGTGAATTTTTTATATTAAAAGCTGAAGCTGGAGGATTTCCCCTTTACACGGAACATCTCGAGTGAAACGAAGTCAAGAGATCTCCGACGTTGTTTGGCAAAAAAACTTTCTGTTCTGCTCAGGACGATAATTTTGTCATTTCGACCGGAGCGGAGAAATCTCCGACGCTGTTTGACAATGAGATT
>DDHP01000092.1:0-3010 GCA_002338145.1 Deferribacteraceae bacterium UBA1873
CGGAGAAATCTCCGACGCTGTTTGACAAAAGTACCCCCTCTTAATCTCCCCCTAAAATAGGAGGGGTTAGGGCCTGCCCTGTTGAATATAGCAAAATTCACACAGGGTTGAATGCCGTAAGCAAATGGCTTAGCCATTTATTCAACTGGGGGTGGTATAGATGCAAAATAAGGAGGTATGAAAATGGCTGGAAAAACAAATACAGAAACAGGCAAAGTCGTTAAGATAAACGGTGACAAAGCGACAGTCAGGTTTGAAAAAACATCCGCCTGTTCTCATTGCGATCACAAATACTCCTGCAGCAGTGAAGGGAATGATTACATGTTTGTAGAGCTTGAGAACACCATAGATGCAAAAGTGGGCGAAACAGTTGAAGTTGCAGCATCTATGAAAAGTACATACAAAAACGGGTTTATAGTATATATTCTCCCATTAATTGTTGTATTGATATCCGCCGGTATAGGTAATGCTTTAGATAAAAAGTTAGGGACGGGATTTATTACGCCGGTAACAGCAGTTTCGTCAATTGTTTTGTATTTTTCAATACTGCATCTGATATATAAAAATAAAAAATCAGAACTTGTACTTGGCAGAGCCGGCAGAAAAAATGTCCAGGGCTGCAGTCACTGCGGATAAAACACTTGAAAATACGACAATATATGCTAAAATAGCACCTAAATCATCGTATTAATGATAAAAGAGGTGGATAGTTGAAAAAAGTTATTGTGGCAATGAGCGGCGGAGTGGACAGCTCTTTAGCTGCTGCTCTTATGAAAGATAAAGGATATGATGTTACAGGTATCACCCTGAAACTGTTCGAAGGACAGGAAAAATATCTGGAAGATGCCTCAAAGATGGCGGATTACCTGGGAATACGCTGGTATATGGCGGATTATTCTGAGGACTTTAAAAGCAATGTCATCAACTACTTTATAAACACATACAAACAGGGAAGAACTCCGAATCCTTGTGCCTACTGCAATCATTATTCAAAATTCAATTACCTGATAAATGAAATGAAAAAAATCGATGCGGAAATGGTAGTGACAGGCCACTACGCGGATACCACTGAATTTGACGGCATAATGCACATAAAAAAGGCTGCCGATCCCAAAAAGGATCAATCATATTTTCTATCACTGCTGACAGCGGATCAGATAAAATATCTGCACTTTCCTCACGCCCAGAGGTCAAAGACCAAAGTAAGAGAAATTGCAGGACAATACGGACTGCAGGTCAGCGACAAAAAAGACAGTCAGGAGGTGTGTTTTCTGGAAGGCGGAGATTACAGGGATTATCTCTCAAAATTTGTACCACTAAATTACGGTAAAGGAAACTTTATCCTTAACGGCCGGATTATCGGTGAACACAAAGGGATACTTAACTATACAGTCGGTCAGAGAAAGGGACTCGGTATAAGCTATCACGAGCCCCTCTATGTAAAATATATTGATCCCTATAATTATAACATTGAGCTCGCTTCAAGACAAAGCGTATTTTTCAAAAACATCAAAGCAATAAACTGCAGTTTTGTAACAACTCCCCGGGAAAAATTCACTGCCAGAGCCAAAATCAGGTACAGAATGGCAGAGCAGAAATGCACAGTCGAAGTCAGAGATAATGATACGGTTTTTGTGGAATTTGAAGAAGAAAGGTTTGCACCTGCGCCCGGTCAGATATTGAGTATATATGAGGGAGATTATGTACTGGGAGGAGGATTTATAGATGAAGTATTTTAACGATTACAAAAGCTGTATAGTCGCTTTAAGCGGAGGAATAGACAGCGCTGCGGTACTGAAACTGGCTGTGGATGAACTGGGAGCAGATAACGTTGCCGCAGCCACCTGCACAAATCCCCACGTTTTTAATTATGAAATCAGAAATGCCGAACTCATTGCGAAAACACTTGGGGTAAAATGGTTTACTTTCACCTCAACACCTTCTGAAAAATTTTTCGAAAATGTTACTGATAAATGCTATTACTGCAAAAAATCGGTCATAGGTGAAATTTGCAAAATTGCAGATAATTACGGATATGAAGCTGTCTGCGACGGAAGTAACATAGACGATCTCGATGACTACAGACCGGGCATGAAGATATTGAATGAATACGGTGTCTTTTCCCCTCTGCTTGAAGCCGGGATGGGTAAAAAAGATGCCGAAATGATTGCCGATAAAATTGATAATAAAGATATTTTTTTCAACACTGAATCGTGCGCTGCCACCCGTATCAAAACCGGACGAATCACCGAGGCACGGCTTGAAAGAATAGAGAAAATCGAAGATAAACTCAGGTATAGCTATCCGGGGATACGCGTCAGGGACTACGGAGAAACGGCTAAGATAGAATTCAAGAGTGAAAATAGCTTAACCGGGCTGGACAGAGAAATTATAAACAACGTTGTGAGAAAGTTTTTTGAAAATGTGGAGTTTGGATAGTTTGGAGGTTTCCCCTGCTTGTCCTGTGAAATGCAGAAAGCTTATTTCACCGGGATTAAATGCTGCACTTCAGCCCGGATAGCACCAGTTTTTTAGACTGGTAAATATGTGTAACATTCTATTTAGCTATCGCTGATAGACAGGGTTTTGTGTCATCCCGAGCGAAGCCGAGGGATCTCCCACTATATGATAAGAATTTCTGCATTTCTGCTTAGTTGGAGGTAGTTGAAGTAGTTAGGGGTATTTATGGTATTTTAGGTGCCAACCGGGCACACAGTTTTATACATTGGTTGTTCTGGAAAACGCATTATAATTCCGTAAAGCGTAATACGTTATAGATTAATAGGTTAGGAGCTTGGATTCCATTGCATTAACTTTGAACTTTGAACGTTGAACATTGAACCTAAAAAGGAGCATATATGAAAAAAATTAACATCAGATGGCTGATTTTGCCGATTTTGATAGCAGGCGCATTCTATCTCACAGCCTGTACAAATAATACGGATGTCGATACAGGAAGCTTTACAACAATGAACAAAGCAGGTTACACCGATTTTCTTGAAAAGAATAA
>DDHP01000092.1:3022-6678 GCA_002338145.1 Deferribacteraceae bacterium UBA1873
GAACCTTGAACTTTGAACTTTGAACTTTGAACATTGAACTTTGAACATTGAACGTTGAACCTTGAACCTTGAACCTAAAAAGGAGTATATATGAAAAAAATTAACATCAGATGGCTGATTTTGCCGATTTTGATAGCAGGCGCATTCTATCTCACAGCCTGTACAGACAAGTCAGATGTCGATACCGGAAGCTTTATAACAATGGATAAAACAGGCTATACCGATTTTCTTGAAAAGAATAAGGGCAAGGTGGTACTGGTAAATGTTTTTGCATCCTGGTGTCCATCCTGTCAAGCTGAGATGCCTTTGTTAAATAACATTTACTCGGAATTTAAAGGAGAAAATTTTGTGATGATTGGTCTTTCAATTGATAAAAAGATGGATGATCTGAGTAAGTTTATAAAAGATTACAATGTTGATTGCCCCGTATATCTGGGTGCTGACGACCTTATGACACATTTAAAAGTAACCGGTGTGCCCGAGACTTTTCTATACGATAAAAAAGGCAAACTTGTAAATAAAACAATCGGCCCGATTAATGAAAACTATAACGAAAAAATAAAAAATATTTTATAAAAGGTCGTTTATTAATGTTTCCTCTTATGCTTAAAATGCATAATAAAAAAATATTGTTTGTCGGCGGAGGGAAAGTAGCTGAAAGAAAAATTAACTCCTTACTTTCTGTTTCCAATCCACCATTCATAAAAGTTGTGGCTCCGCAGATAACAACCGGCCTGAAGAAACTCTGTAATGAAAACAAGATAAACTGGAATAATGAAAACTTTAGCAGAAAGCGAGAGTTTGTAAATTTTGACTATATATTCATCTGTACAGATAATAAAGTAATAAATGAAGAAGCGGCAGACTTTTTTGCTGGATTTTACAAAGAAATCAACGTATGCGATAATAAAGAAAAATCGACTTTTTTTATGCCTGCTGTCACAAAAAACGAAAAAATAACGATAGCTGTAAGTACATCAGGCAATGATCCTGCTTATGCAAAAAAAATCAAAAATCTCATAGAAAAAAAATTAAATAGATAAAGGCTCAGCTGAGCTAAATATGTCCTCTGTATATTTTAGCGGAGATTCGGCAGAATAAAGCCCATTGCCTATAAAAACAACAGCCGGAAACGATATGTCGTACTTATCGAAATTATCATAAAAGGTCAAAAGGCTGTCAAAAAGTATTCTTTCATCTGTATTCTCCAGATTTTCTCCAACAACAACAGGAGTATCAGGCGAAAGGCCATGTTCAATAAGCTTTCCTGCGATATATTTCATATTCTTTACACCCATATAAACAACAATTGTCATACCAAGCTCAACGAGAGCTTTCCAGTTATACTTATCCTCAATATTACCACGACTTTTATGTCCTGTAATAAATACCACCCCTGAAGAAACATCCCGCTTAGTCAGCGAAACTTTGATTTTAGCAGAAAAAGCTGAAGCTGTAGTAATACCCGGGACAATCTCAACAACAGCGGCGCATTCCCTGCCAACATCTATTTCTTCAGATGCTCTTGAAAAAATGGAAACATCACCGCTTTTCAACCTTACGACATTAAGATCCATCAAAAGATATTTTCTGATCAACTGATTTATATATTCCTGATTGTGCTGGTTTGTGTAAGGAATCTTTCCGACATTTATTTTGTGGCCTGAAACTTTTTCAAATATGCCGATATCAATAAGTCTGTCATATAAAATGACATCAGCCTTTTTCAACCGGTCAAGCCCACGCAGTGTTATCATATCACTACTGTTTCCGGCCCCTATCAATATTAATTTACCCATATAACCCGCCTTTATTTTTTCTTAATTTTCATTGCCCGGTATTTATCTATTATTTCATGCCCTTCACTTTCAACTGATCTCGGAATATTTAATCGGAACCCCAGTCGTAATAAAAGGAAAAATCCTCATCATAAGATGGAACATAGCTGTACTTCGACAGTATATGATCAATACTGCTTTTTCCGCCGTTTTCCAGATACTCATGAAACGAGGAATTGGCTGACCCGGCATAATCCTTCAAAACGTCAGTTAAAAAATGCGGCATATTTTTTGCACCTATCTCCCCCATTTCATCCCCGAATATAGCTGAACCCTGGCGGGAACATCCGCCGGTAACCACCGTATAGGAATTAAAAAAGTGCCCGTCTTTCCGCCTTGCCCTCCCGTAAAAACCGATATCGCCAACCAAGTGTTTCCCGCAGGCATTAGGGCATCCGGAAATATGAACGTTAAGATTTCCAATATCTGCAAAAAAATCTTTTTCAGATCTAATCAGCTCGTAGATCTTTTTAACTGCTCCTCTTGTTTTACATATTCCTAATTTACATGTATCAGCCCCCTTGCATGCAACAATTCTGCTCAGGACATAAGGGGTTTCATCGTATAATTCTTTATCTTCTAAAAAATTATATACTTTCTTTACATCTTCAAAAGGAACATTAATGAGGAAAATATTTTGTGTATTGGTAAGTCTTATTGTATTTTCGCCAAAGTCACCTGCAACTGAAGAAAGCTCCTCAGCTGTTTCCGTCCTGATATCACCGTTTTCAAGGGGTATCATAATATTATAAAAACCGTTGGGCTGTATGGTTACGAATCTTTCAAACCAGGTTCTGTCAATATTCAACGGTATTTCCCTATTGCGGTTTTCCGAACTTATATTTCGGTCATAAACAAGAGATTCATAATCACGTTTTTGGAACCTTTTCTTTTCCTCTTCCACCAGACTCTGAAATTTCTCCTTTCCCAAATCATCAAACAAAAACCTTAGCCTGGCTCTGTTTCTGTTCTTTCTGTTTCCGTATTTATAAAACACAGCTTTTACCGCATTTACCGTCCTGTACAAATCATTCAGGGGAATAAAATCGTATAAAAGTTCACCCACCCTGGATTTTCTCCCCAAACCACCTGCAACAAAAACTCTGAAACCTTTTTCACCGTCTTTGTTTTTAGCAAACAGTCCAAGATCTGAAATCATAGCGTAAGCGGTATCGTCATCATTGTTGGAAAAACCGATTTTATATTTCCTGGGCAGACTGAATGAATCTTTTTCATTAATCATATCGCTGGTAAGTTTTGTTACCACAGGTGTAAGCTCAAAAGGCTCATTTTCGGTACATCCGGTATCATGGCTCATAACAATATTTCTCACAGTATTACCACCACCCCCTTTGGAGCCGAGACCGCATTTAACAAGCCCTTTTATCACATGCACTGTATCCTGTATGCTGATATCATGCATCTGCAAATCCTGCCTTGTGGTAACATGAAGAATCCCTGAACCATATTTTAAAGCCAGTCGGCTGACTTCTTTCAACTGCGCAGGTGTAATGATTCCGCCAGCTACTCTTACTCTAACCATATAAGTGTTTTCCCTGCGCTGTTCATAAATTCCCAGGGGAACCCTTATTCCCTTCATCTTAACAGCTTCCATTTCACCATTTAGATAATCTTTTACAGCATTTTCATAGTATTTAATGTCATCATTTAAGTTTTCCGGTAATTGGTAAGTAAGCATAATTAGTCCACCTCGCAATTTTTTTCGCCTGTCCGTCATTAACATATAAACATTTTAAATCCGGAAACCCCACAAGGGAAATAATAAAATAAGACCTTTGAATAAGTATCCCACCCAGT
>DDHP01000092.1:6969-8205 GCA_002338145.1 Deferribacteraceae bacterium UBA1873
TATTCAAAGGTCTTGAAAATCATATTTGGTAATGAAGACCACATTCTTTTTTGGAATCTTTTTCCCACCACCATCTTCCGTCTCTTTCACTTTCACCTGTTTGGACAGCTCTTGTACAGCAGGCACACCCTATACTCAAATAAGCTTTGTTATGCAGATCATTGTATGGTATATTATTCTTCCTAATGTACTCCCATACCTCTTCACGGCTCCAGTGAATAAGAGGATTAATTTTCACAACATGGTTTTTATCATCTATGCTCACCATTTCCACATTTTCGCGGAAAGACGATTGTTGTTTCCTAAGACCGCTGATCCATATACTTTTTCCTTTTACTGCCCTTTTCATCGGTTCCACTTTTCTTATCCGGCAACACTCATTTCTTAGCTCACGACTTTTATAAAAACAGTTCACTCCTTCTTTTGTAATAAATTCTTCCAATTCTCTGCGATCAGGAAAATATTTTTTAATTCTTACCCCGAAATATTTCTCAGTACGATCGATGAGCTCATAAGTTTCTTCAAACAACCTTCCAGTGTCAATTGTAAACACATGCACATTTTCAAAGCCTTGCAGTGTAGACAGTTTATGAAAAATAACCTGTCCTTCAGGATTAAAACCGTTTGAAAAAGCTACGTATCCGGAATAGTTCTTGAGGACATTCTCAAGCAACGCATTTTCATCATAAGAGCTAATATCTTCAAAAATATTTTTTAAATGTTCCAATTTGCTCCTCCTAAGCGCTTTCAGGCTAACGATACCTGAAAACTATATAAAACTAAATTAATTGTCAAGTAAAAACATGATTTTTGTGATATTTATTTCGAGATTGTTTTGCTCTTTCTCTTTATTATTAGCTTATTACGGTTTCCCCAGTAAACGCCAATTTTTACTTGTATTTTTCTTTAAAATTAAATATCATCAATTTAATGTATTTAACGAATAAAAGAGGTTAATATGCACGTTACAGCCAAGACAGTATATTCAATATTAGCGGTTGTGGAGTTGGCCGGTTCCCCGAAAGGTGAAGCAGTAAAGGTTTCTAAAATCGCGGAAAAACATGGTATCCCCAAAAGGTTTCTTGAAATTTCGCTGTCGGAGCTCAGATCATCGGGGATTGTGGATTCAAAGAAGGGAGCAAAGGGAGGATTTTTCCTTTCGAAAAACGTAGAAGATATATCTATTTACGATATCCTTAAAATAACAGAAAGCAATGTGGAGATTTTCAACTGTGA
>DDHP01000048.1:0-860 GCA_002338145.1 Deferribacteraceae bacterium UBA1873
GATAATTTGCATCGGGGTTGAGTTTTTTAATATCCTCTGTGAAGCTGTTTATAGCTGTCTGAGTGGTTCCCAGTATGGATATAAACAGACCTACAGCAAGGGCTACCCCCAGAATTGAAATAATGCTGAAAAGTTTTTCCTCTTTCAGGTTTCTTAATGTTATTACCGTTATTAATTTTAATGTATTCAATCGGTGATCCTGCCGTCTTTGATTTTGATGATTCTCTCAGCCGATGATGCTACATTTATATCATGAGTTACCAGAAGGATGGTTACCTTTCTTGTTTTGTTTATATCTTTTAAAATGGAAAGAATATTTTTTCCCGCCTCGGAATCAAGACTTCCGGTGGGCTCATCAGCCAAAATTATATCGGGATTTTTTATCAAAGCCCGGGCAATGGCTACACGCTGCTGCTCACCTCCGGACAGCTGACTTGCATATGAAAATTTTTTATCACTGATATGAAGGGAAGTAAGGATTTCATCTATTCTGTTCTGCTCTTTTAATCCTGAAATGAGAAGTGGAATCTGAACATTTTCATAAACTGTGAGATTATTAAACAGGTTAAAAAACTGGAAAACAAAACCGATATGTTTTTTTCGGAAAAGTGTCAGTTCTTCTTCGTTAAAGCGGTTGATTTCTTCATTGTTTACGATAACTTTTCCCAAGTCCGGTTTATCCATTGCACCTATGATATTTAAAAGTGTCGATTTGCCTGAGCCTGACGGTCCCATTATGGATAAAAATTCACCGCTGCTGAAGTTAAGGCTTAAATCATCCAGTACAACATTTTTTCCATATTTTTTGGAAACATTTTCCAGCTTTATCATTATATTACCCCTATTACCTTTACAACCCC
>DDHP01000048.1:1084-3747 GCA_002338145.1 Deferribacteraceae bacterium UBA1873
CCCTATTACCTTTACAACCCCTAATACCCCTACAACCATTTAATACCCCGTCAACTCGACATAAGCTTTTCCTGTGTCCGTACCTGTTACGCCACAGGCACCTTCCCAATAATGGTTGAAGGTTGAGTAGTTTGCTATAAATTCCTGATTTTTCACATACGGTTTTACTTTTATATCGATATTTTTTTCTGGAATCCTGATATGCCAGCCGACAGGATATTTTGAGCCTGTGATTTCTGATTTGAAATATTCGGTTATCTCAAAAGAGATTTTACTGAAATCAAGCTGTTGTTTGTTGCCGTTTTTGTCTATCAGTACTGCGTATGAGCTTTTGTTTGCTTTTCCTTCTTTGTTTCTAATCCGGTAAATCATCAGCTCACGATTATTCTCAAGCATGATGGAAAACCAGTCCCAGCCTTCGATATTATCTGTGTTGTAGTCAGAATTTATTTCCCTGTCGAACCAGCTTTTTCCTGAAACACTGTAATTTTGCCCGTTAATTGTAATGACACCGTTTGTATCCATATCCGTAATGGAAAAATAAAGTGAAGCACACTCCCCACAACCGTACACTTTGTTGGAATAACCGTTGTCACCGTTCAGGATTGGCTTTTTTGTTGATTTTAAATTCAGTTGGATTGAGAATTCGTCCGTTTCTGCCTTGATGTGCATCTGATTTAAATTGCCATTTAATTTATTGTCGTAAACAAAAACGTTCAGACTGGCAGCGGAAGCACCGGCAGCTTTATATGCACCCCTTGAAATTTCTTCTTTCCGGTAATATTTATTCCTTTTTATATCCGTTACGGCAAAATGTGAAATATATAAATTATTTAATCCGAAGGCACTTTGAAATTCTTTCTTATTAACACCTATAACAAAAAAGGTAAGTTCATAACCGAATTTTCTTCCTGTTTCCGTTTCAAGATGGCCGGTAAGATACCACCATTGGGAGGCGAAATCTTTTCTGTAATATAAATCCCTGCTTAATTTAACGGAATCATTCGGGGATAATTTAATGTAATTTTCGGCAAATGAAGCAGCAGATATGAAGAGAATGATTATAACAATTATAAATTTTCTCATAATCAGCAAATATAAACAAAATCAACAAACAGTAAATAAAAAATTTCTTGACTATGCGTGAATATATAATAATTTATTCATGAATATAAAGAGTTTTTCCATATTCACCACGTTGGCCGTTGTTTGGCTGACAAAACAAGCCGAATTACTGCAAATTATAGACATCTATCCTTAGGTTACTTTTGCCCTTGTTAAATCTATCTTTAATGTGTTCCACATAGTTACCAGCCCTCAGCTGGTGATAGCCGGGCTGCCTTTGGCAGCATTTCACAGGGCTTACCCTGTGAAATATCAGCTTTTCTTATAGACCGAAGGTCATTTTTTAACAGGGCAGGAATGGCAGTTACCCATACGTGACATTTCGACCGGAACGGAGTGGAGTGGAGAAATCTCAGATACTGTTTGGAAAAGAGACCTCTCCACTTCGGTCGAGGTGACAATTTTTTGCATAGTATCCGACGCAGACGGATAGATAGGATGTAAACATATTTACCAGTCTTTCAGAATGGTGCTAACCGTATGCACTCTTTCGACCGAGCACTTAACTCTTTAAATGCTCGGGAAGAAATCTCTACCGTAAGAAACGATATAGCAAACAAATATGCAACTGTACTTAAGCGCTAAGAAAACTGATTCAGAAAAACGTACTGGTCAAACCCCAGTCTTTCCGGCCTGCTCAGCTCACTTTCTTTCTGTTTATCATTAAGATTATCGTTTATTTCACGTGCCTTCTTACCAACCGCCAAAAGAGATATCAGCGTCATATCCTCTGGGATACCCAATACTTCTTTTGCCTTACTTTCACTGAAACCGGCCATGGGATGCACCACTAACCCAAGCTCTGTTGCCCTGAGAATCAGAAAAGCTGTAGACATACCTGTATCAAATAAGAAATATTCTCTGCCGGCAACCACACAATCCAAATCTTTTTTGCTGAAAACAGCGATTATCATCGATGCATCATATGCCCATTCATTACCTTTGGATAAAGCTGTATGAAGATTTTTCAGCATATCTTCATCATAAACAAAAACATATCTCCACGGCTGATTGTTGAAACATGAGGAGCTGAGTCCGGCACATTCGGCCAGATCATAGATTAAGTCATCGGTTACATTAAAAGGCTCCAGCGACCTGTATGCTCTTCTGTCTGTGATTGTCTTCTTGACACTCATAAAGCCCCCTTTTTTATCCTTAAGTCTTTCTCCAAATTATATAAAGTGTTTTAATAGTTCATGTCCCAAAAAAGAAAATACCGGTCACTCTATATTTAATTATAGTACCTTAAACTTCAGATACCAATAAAAATTTTTTGTAAAATACAGTAGAAAATATTTAGAAGTATAATTTACCTGGATTTTTTTACTATTGACTAAAAACAACTAAATAAGAAGACTTTTGAATAATTCTATTTGGTCATGCTGTAGCAGCTACAATGATGCTAAATTTGACAGAGTCAACCATTTATTTCAGCATCTCATATTATCAATAGTTTATGAGACCCTGAAACAAGTTCAGGGTGACAATATCCCAATTATTCAAAAGTTTCATAAGAGGAGATATCCTGGGTGAGTACT
>DDHP01000026.1 GCA_002338145.1 Deferribacteraceae bacterium UBA1873
CGCCTTCCCCTAACTTAGGGGAAGGAACTAAATTACCACCCCCAGTTGAATAAATGGCTACGGTATTCAACGGGATAAACTTAGTACTAAACTTTTATATCCACATCCATACCAATGAGATTTTGATATTTATTTATCAACGGTTCAACTTCGTTGTCTATGAAATCTTCCACCTGCGATTCTGCTCTGCCGGTGAAATCGGATGGATTTAAAAGATTGTTTATATCATTTGCATTTAATGGAATCCTGCTGTCTTCAGCAAGCATTTTTAACAAATCATTTTCGAGCCCTTCATTTTTTACTTGTGATGCTGCTTTCATCGAATTTTCTCTGATAACTCCGTGCATATCCTGTCTGCTGGCACCTTTTTTTACAGCTTCCATAATAATGTTTTCTGTTGCCATGAAAGGGAGTTCTTCCATTACATGTTTTTCTATCATTTTTTCATACACAACCAGTCCGTCGGTGACATTGTACATAAGCTCAAGTATTGCATCTGCAGTAAGAAAGGATTCGGGGATGCTGATTCTTCTGCCGGCTGAATCATCAAGAGTCCTTTCAAACCACTGTACTGCATGGGTCATATACGGGTTTGTGGAAAGTGCTATTATATGCCGGGAAAGCGAGCATATGCGTTCCGTTCTCATGGGGTTGCGTTTGTAAGCCATAGCGCTGGAACCGATTTGGTTTTTCTCAAAAGGCTCCTCAATTTCCTTCATATTCTGTAACAACCTTATATCTGTTGCCATTTTATGGGCTGATTCTGCTATTCCGGCTAATGTTTTTAAAATTCTGGAATCCTGTTTTCTGGTATAGGTTTGGCCGGTGATTTTTAAGACTTTGTCAAATCCCAGTTTTTGAGAAACGAGCCTGTCAAGTTTTTTTACTTTTTCATGATTGTTTTCAAAAAGCTTTAGGAATGAAGCCTGGGTGCCGGTTGTCCCTTTGACACCTCTGAATCTGAGTTCTTCAATTTGAAATATCAAATCGCCGGCATCAAGCATTAAGTCCTGAATCCACAGGCATGCTCGCTTGCCGACAGTGGTTAACTGAGCAGGCTGAAAATGCGTAAAACCGAGTGTGGGAATATTTTTATATTTTAATGCGAATACCTTAAGATTGTTTATTACGTTTATTAATTTTTTCAGAGTGAGTTCTGCAGCTTCTTTCATTACTATAAGATCTGTGTTGTCCCCCACAAATGCGCTTGTAGCTCCCAAATGTATAATGGGCATAGCTTTGGGGCAGGTTTTGCCGAATGTATGAACGTGCGCCATCACATCGTGGCGGAATTCCTTTTCCTTTTCTTTGGCGTAATCGAAATCAATGTTTTCAATATTTCTTTTCATTTCGTCAATTTGTTCATCAGTAATATTGAGTCCCAGTTCTTTTTCCGCTTCAGCCAGAGCAATCCACAGTTTTCGCCATGTGGTGAATTTTTTGTGAGGTGAAAAAATATACTGCATTTCTTTACTTGCATATCTTTCATTCAAAGGGTTTGAATACGTTTTTAAATTATCCATAATTACTCCTGCTTTATAAGTTTTAAGTGTTAAGTTCTAAGCGCTAAGCAATGAGAAATAACGTCAGTTTACTTATTACTTAACACTCAGCCCTTAGCACTTAGCCCTTAGCACTTAACACTCAGCACTTAACACTTAACACTTATTAACTTTCTTCTGCCAATACCTCGCCTTATCCTTTATCGCTTGCTCGTCGATAAAAGTTAATTTTCTGTTTTCCATAAGCTGACGACCGTTTATGAAAAGATTTGTAATATTTTCAGGGTTGGCTGAATATATGAGGTGGGAAACGGGGTTGTAAACGGGCAAAGTGTTTATGTCATCCAGGCTCATTACGAAAAAGTCAGCACAGTTTCCTTCTTTCAGCTCTCCCATATTTTCAAGCTTCAAACTTTTTGCAGCATTTCCGGTGGCCATATTCAGTACCGATTCTGCATCAAAAACAGTTGCGTCTCTGCTCAGTGCTTTATGAATTTTAGCCGTTGTCGACAGCTCGCTCAGCATATCCAAATCATTATTGCTTGCAGCTCCGTCTGTGCCTATTGTAATATTTGCTCCGGCATCGCACAATTGACTCATCGGGGCAAAACCGCTTGCCAATTTCATATTGCTTTCCGGACAGTGTGAAATATTTACTTTCTTTCTTCCCAAAAGCTCAATCTCTTCTTCTGTTAAGTGTGTGCAGTGAGCGAAAACGGCATTGGTGTCAAACATTCCAATTTCATCAAAAAGCTGTACCGGAGGTTTGCCGTATTTGGATTTAATCTCTTCGATTTCCCATTCTGTTTCGGCCAGATGAGTGTGGATTGTTATGTCGTTTTGCTCTGCGAAATCGATGCATTTTTTATAATTTTCAGGGCTGACCGTGTAGGGAGCATGAGGGCACAGTGCAGTTGTTATAAATCTGCTGTTTTCAAATTCAGCGAGGAAGTCACCAGCCTTTTTGATATATTCATCAGCATTCTTTGCGAATTTCGTCGGGAAATCCAGTACACCGATGCCCACAACAGCCTTAAAATTAGTATCTTCAATGGCTTTTGCTATACTGCTTGAATAGAAATACATATCGTTAGCGCAAACGGTGCCAGATTTAATCATTTCAGCCACAGCGTGGATAGTGGCATCGTATACGAACTCATCAGACAACCATTTGCCTTCGGCAGGCCATATATATTTCTGCAGCCAGTCCATCAGCGGTAAGTCGTCGGCCAATCCTCTGAAATATACCATTGGCAGGTGGGTGTGGGTATTTATAAATCCAGGAAAAATGGCGGATTTTTCAAAGTAAACTATTTCTGTGTTCTCTTTTAAATCTATATTGTTTTCAATGCCAAGGATATTCCCAAAGTGATTCACCAAAAGGTATTTTTCTTTTTCCAGTTTTCCTTCATAATAGATATAGTCAGCATAATAAGCTTTGGTCATAATTTACCTCCGTTTTGCTTTTATCAAATATAGGATTTTTCTTCAATATATTTTATTTCCGAAAATATAGGCTTGACTACACTTACGAAGTGTAGGGAAAGTAAGCAGTCATCGATAAAGTCGACTTACGGAGAATCTGTCAACTTATTGTCCACTTCAGGGGAAAGAAAAATTAAACTTGTTGTCAATAAATAGAAATAATGGTAAATAGGAATAATGGTGCCTGAGGGGGGACTCGAACCCCCACAGCCGATTACGGCCACAAGATCCTTAGTCTTGCGTGTCTACCAGTTCCACCACCCAGGCAGGTGCTTGAAACTCTTGAAGTTCGAGAGTTTATACGATTTTTCATGTAAGTTGTCAAGTGTCAATTTTTCCTACTTTCTTAATATACGATGACACGTATGGGTAACTGTCA
>DDHP01000059.1:0-2125 GCA_002338145.1 Deferribacteraceae bacterium UBA1873
TGGAGTTGCTAGATAAAAATCAACTTTACGTTAATTACTGTGATATTGATGATGAAGATTATAATATTTCAGACGCTGACAAGGCATTTACAAAAAGCTTTTACGAGGGGGTATAATAGTGTACCTATACGAGCAAATCGAACAAGCAAAGAATTTTGGAGCATACAAAGAATTACCAAAATACATTCCTGATAATCTGAATCCATCTTTTGAATTACGCCCGTATCAAAAAGATGCTTTTTGTAATTTTATAACATATTTTGAAAATGAAGCACTTTGTAGAAAGCCAACACAGACACTTTTTCATATGGCAACCGGTAGTGGAAAAACGCTAATTATGGCAGGACTTATGCTATATCTTTTTAAACAGGGATATAGAAATTTTCTATTTTTTGTAAATCTATCTAATATAGTAAAAAAAACAAAAGAAAATTTCTTAAATCGTACTTCATCGAAGTATCTTTTTGCTGATGAAATTAATATTGATGGAGAAAAAGTTAAAATTCGTGAAGTTAATAACTTCCAAGCAAGCGATCCGAATGCGATAAATATTTGCTTTACAACTATACAAGGGCTTCATTCAGATATATGGTTTGTCAAAGAAAACTCTGTTTCTATAGATGATTTTCGTGATAATAAAATAGTTCTTATATCGGACGAAGCCCACCATCTCAATGTTGATACTCGCCGCGGCAACAAAGAAGAAATTGAAAATTATAGGAGCTGGGAAAGTACAGTTAAGAGTATTTTTGAAATGAACAATCAAAATGTATTACTCGAATTTACTGCAACATGTGACCTTGCAAACGAAAATATAAAACGCGAGTATGAGAACAAAATAATATTCGATTATCCTCTAAAAAAATTTAGAGACGATGGATACTCAAAGGAAATACGTACTATGCGTTCTGACATATCAATTATGGAACGAGCATTACAGGCGATAGTATTAAGTCAATACCGCTTAAAAATATTCGAAGATTTTCGCATAAGATGTAAACCAGTCGTTCTATTTAAGGCTAAGACTATTGCTGAAAGCAAAGCGTTTATGAAAGAGTTTATTGATACCATAAAAAATCTGAATGGTTCAGTACTAGAACGACTGGCAGATATTACGGAAATAGATACTATGAAAAAGGTTTATTCGTATTTTGAAAAAAACGGAATAACCTTTGAGCAATTAGCACAAGAACTAAAAGAAGCTTTTGGGGAGGATAAGTGTCTTTCAGTTAACGAAGATGCTGAGGCCGAAAAGAATCAAATAATTGTCAATTCGCTTGAAGATGCTAATAATCCTTACCGAGCAATTTTTGAAGTAAGAAAACTAGATGAAGGTTGGGATGTACTAAATTTGTTTGACATTGTACGTCTTTATGAAACTCGAGATGCCAAGAATGGCATCCCCAGGAAAACGACAATAGCAGAAGCACAGCTTATAGGACGAGGAGCAAGGTATTATCCGTTTAAGTTGGAAGAATGGCAGAATAAATATCAGCGAAAATTCGATAAAGATTTGGATCACCCCCTTCGCATCTGTGAGGAACTATATTATCATTGTCAAAACGAATCTCGTTATATTGCCGAATTATATAGGGCGCTAAAAGAGATTGGTATCGATATGGAAAACACAGTCACTAGAACATATAAATTAAAGGATGAGTTTAAGGCAGATCCGCTTTATCAGCAAGGATATGTATTCTATAATGAAAGACTAATAAAAAGCAGATCAGAGGTTACCGGTCTTTCACCTACTATACGCAATCATACATATGATGTTACTATTGCAACTGGACGAGCAGCTGAGGATACATTAATGTTAGGCGAAGAAGGAACAAAAGAGAGTTCGGTAACAACATACACTAAACATACATCTTTTGCTGAAATAGCGAGGATTAATTATTCGATTGTACATCGAGCTCTTCGTAAGTATGATGTGTTTAAGTTCAATAGACTAAAAAGCTATTTCCCACAATTAAAATCTATTAACCAATTTATCTTTGACGATAAGTATCTTGGAAATGTAAAAATAGATATTACATCAAGATATGAGGATCCTTCACCTGCTATCCTTTATGTGGCTTGCGTCAATGTTTTGAAAAAAATAGCTACTTCAATCTCTAATATT
>DDHP01000059.1:2347-2769 GCA_002338145.1 Deferribacteraceae bacterium UBA1873
TATTTTTACATTCGCCTAAAGTTAATGGGTATGAGCAACTACAGATATTTATTGAGCCGAAAGGTACCCACCTTGTCAAAAATGATAGTTGGAAAGAAGATTTTTTATTGCAACTTGAGTCAAATGCGATTCCTATAGTTAAATTTGCAGACGACAATAATTACAGGATTTGGGGATTCCATTTCTTTAACAGGGATTTAAGACGTAAAGAGTTTGATGAAGATATGAACCGACTTTTATAATATATCGCATTGATATAAGTTATTGATAAGTTTTTATTTGATTTACATCCATCCTGTATCCTCAACCCCCTATAAAAAAGGGGGTTATCTAATCTGGTAACTCAACTATTAATTTTCAGGACGGTTGATATGTTCCCTCAAGCAACCAAAATAAGGGTTTCCTGACATTGCCACATCCGG
>DDHP01000071.1:0-18113 GCA_002338145.1 Deferribacteraceae bacterium UBA1873
TATTCAGAATTTATTGTTTTTAAAGTGCGAATATTGAGCTATTATCTTAATATGGTAATAATCGTCAGGATGAAGTTGAAAATGCTATATTATCCTTCAGAAAAGGAGGTCATTCATGAAAGATACTTTACAACCAGGGATGGAGTTTAACCTTGAGTTTCAGGTTCCGAAAAATAAGACAGTTCCCTATCTTTACCCGGAATCAGATCGTTTTCAGGAAATGCCGGAGGTTTTTGCGACAGGTTTTATGGTAGGCTTTCTGGAATGGGCATGTATGGAAGCTCTCGAACCGCATCTCGATCCAGGTGAGCGAACTGTTGGCACTATGATTAATGTAACACACGAGGCTGCTACGCCTCCAGGGATGAAAGTGACTGCACATGTACGTTGCATTGCTGTGGAAGGCAGAAGGACACGATGGGAAGTAGAAGCTCGGGACGAAATAGACGTTATCGGGCGAGGCCAGCATGAGCGGTTTATCATTGACTTGGATAGATTCTCAGCTCAACTATCCAAAAAACAGCGCTGATATGTGCCCTTTTTCACCTGCAAGCTCACACTGACAGAGCACTTTAATAAAGTAAAGTTTTGCATAAAGAATAATTAAAAGCTGATTTAGCACAGCCAGCCATGCCTGTAGCGGATGTGATAACAAGTACCTGTAAAATAAACTTCGATTGATTTAGCAAAAGGGAACAGGGTGGGCGCCCTATAGTTATCCCGCTTCTCATTCGGCGGCGAGACCAATTTCCAGGACAACAGCCCCATTGGCTTCAACTTCAATGGGTGTCAGCGGCCGTACACGATCAGGCTCAATTACCGGGACGTCTCCTTCGCCCAGAATGAAATTGCGGACAGCGTCAGCGCGGGCACGGGCAAGCGCTTCGAGCTCCTCTTTTGTTACAGGCTGGGCGGCAGTCACTTCGTTGGCCAGGTATTCTCTGTAGGCAGCTGCGTTGAATTCCGGCTCTTCACCTTCCGCGGCGGTGGTAAAACGCTCGCGAACATCGGTGAGCTCCCGCTGCGGATACCGGTCGGTAAACATCGCCTCCAGCATTTCACTGGTTGCGGCGGCCTCCAGGCTCGGGTTGGCGACGTCAATGCCTGCCTGGTGCAGCCGTTCAACCATGGCTGCCAGAGCCTGTTGACGCTGGAGTGCCGGATGGTCAGCCTCCGGGACATATGGTGCGGGAAGTTCAACCGCGAGTTCTGGCCGTTTGTTGAGGGCGGCGCGCAGCTGATCCAGGTCTTCCCGTTGTGGCGGTACTATTCCGCTGGAACCCGGAGTGAAGGCCACTTTAGCGAGCTCATCGGGGTCTCCGTTGACGAGGTTAGCCAACAATTCAAACGGTGAACTGACAATGCTTTGCAGGATATCCGTGAGTGCCTGTCGAATTGCCGGGCCGAAGGAAAATTCGGGATCATTGACATCCCCCTTGACAGGTATATCGACTCTGATCACACCGTCACTATCCTTCAGAAGTGCGATTATCAAAGTCAGGGGCAGATTTGTCGCGTCCGGGTGTTCGAAGCGTTCACCCAGCTTCAGATCCCGCAGGACGATATGGTTGCTGGCGTCGAGACGGCCATTATCCAGCACGTAGCTAAGATCGAGGTCTGCACGGCCTGCGGCGATTCGTCGGCCGGCGAACCGGACCACATAGGGTGTGAACTCCGGAATATCCAGGTTATCGAAGACGAGATTGTTCCGAGCTCGGGTGAGCGGGCTCCACGGATTCAATTCGCCATTTATCCGGACCTGGCCGTACTCCGCGACCTGTCCTACCAGATCAACCCGCGCCGGTTCCTCCTGTCCTGGCGAAAGCCTTGATATACCGCCCTTCAGCTTTTGCACACGCGTAGCAAACGGCAACGGCAGAGAACGGTCAGTAAAGGCCAATACCCCACCGTCAAGGCGAATACCGTCAATCACAATATCGAATAGCCCGGTTTCATTTTTCGGGGCCGCATCCGGGGCGGAGGGCTGATCGACCAACAATTTGCCCAAATTTGTACAGCGGTCTTCAGCAATGAACACCCGGGCGGAGGGCTGATCGAGTCGGATGATCGACAGCTTGAGAAAACGCTCACCAAGGCGGAAATTGATCTCATCAATTGCCAACGCCTGCCAGCCCACAACATCATTGCCACCGGCTTGTTCGGCAATGTCCAGTGCATTGATCCGAGCACTTCCGGTGTAGGTCAGCGGATCGTCAGGGCCGCTGCGCAGCTCACCTTTGGCGCTCAGACTGCCACTGTCGACACGAACGTTCGCGAAACGCTGGACAAAAGGTTCCACCAGCACAAGCGCCAAATTATCGACATTAAGCGTTCCGGCGAGGTCGAACATGGGCAGTAATTGGACTTTACCGTCGAAGGTGAATTTCCCTCCCAGCTCGAAACGACCGCTGATTTGAAACGGCGAGACGGCATCGTCTGCGAGAATGAAATCGTCAAGCGAAAAGTCGGTATCCTCGAGTGCGAGCGGCACAGTTGGACCGGACTGTTCAGCCCGAATAATTTCCCCCTCTGATCCGTTACGCGGCAGCGGCCGGCGATGGAAATCGGACAGCAGGCGGGTGAAACGCGTTTCTCCCGATTCAAACTGTTCCTCATACACTCGGGCGCCATCCAGGCGTGCTGTGGGTATGATCATCCTCCACTTGAACAGGCTTGACCAAGCCAAGTCAACAAACAGGCGCTTGAAACCAATAAGTTCCTGACCATCGACATCCTCCAGAGCGAGATCCTTGACCTCGACGGTGAGCGTGTACGGATTGGTGTGGACAGCCCCTATGCGCAGATCGCGACCAAGATCGTCCGCTACCGTATTAACCGCAAAGCCGGTTGCTATCCAGGGCAAAACGAAGAAGCCGACAAGAGTGTACATGATGACTACGACGGCAACCCAGAACCGGATCCGGCGGATATTGAGCCAGTACTCGCGCAGCCATGACCACACTGAACGGGTGGGAAGTGGTGCCATTTTATCTCCTTTTTCCAAATAGCTAACAATAATACATTGAATAGTTATATAGACCGTTCATAATCTAATTATAACACCACAATTGAATCAAAGCCAATTAAACTTGGCGATCTCTTATTCCTATTTTTTCACAGAATCATGCCAAGTGAACATTTACTTAATAATTATCCTCACACTTGCGAAGTGTGAGGATAGAAAATAATGAGACGCTTGCTATATAAATATTTGTACTTGAAATCTTATTTACATATTTCTTCTATATTTTCCTCCAACTTCAAATAAGGCATTTGTAATTTGACCAAGTGAAGCATACTTAACAGTTTCCATTAACTCTGCAAATATGTTTCCGTGATTTAATGCGGTAGATTTTAACTTATCTAAATATTGTTTTGAAAATGCTTCATTACGTTTTTGAAATGCAAGTAAATTTTCGAGTTGCCATTTTTTCTCTTCCTCAGTTGACCTTGAAAGCTTGATTTCATCTTCTCCGGTTTCATTTTCATTGACAAAAACATTTACGCCGACAATTGGCAGTTCACCTGTATTTTTCAACTCCTCATAATGGAGTGAATCTTCTTGAATTTTATTGCGTTGATATCTTGATTCCATTGCACCAAGTACCCCGTCTCTTTTTGATATTCTGTCAAATTCATTCAATACTTCTTCTTCTACGAGATTCGTGAGTTCTTCTATTATATAGCTACCTTGCAAAGGATTTTCGTTTTTTGCCATACCAAATTCAGAGTTTGTAATCATCTGTATTGCAAGTGCTCTTCTTACGGATTCCTCCGTTGGTGTAGTAATAGCCTCGTCATAAGCATTAGTATGCAGTGAATTACAATTGTCATAAATTGCTGTTAAAGCTTGTAATGTAGTTCTTATATCATTAAAGGCCATTTCCATAGCATGCAATGATCTGCCGGAAGTTTGAATATGATATTTAAATTTTTGACTGCGTTCATTCGCATTGTACTTATTTTTCATTGCAATTGCCCAAATACGACGTGCCACTCTACCAATGACCGAATATTCAATATCTAAACCATTAGAAAAGAAGAAAGATAAGTTTGGCGCGAAATCATCTATTTTCATACCACGAGATAAGTAATATTCCACATAGGTAAATCCATTTGCAAGAGTAAATGCAAGCTGTGTAATAGGATTAGCTCCCGCCTCAGCAATATGATATCCAGATATCGATACTGAATAATAATTTTTAACGGCATTATCAATAAAATATTGCTGGATATCGCCCATCAATTTAAGTGAAAAGTTTGTAGAAAATAAGCATGTGTTTTGTGCCTGATCTTCTTTTAGAATATCAGCCTGAACAGTACCTCGCAACACGTTTAGCGTATTTCTTTTTATTTCATCATAAATTTCCTTTTCTACGAGCAAGTCTCCACTGATTCCTAACAAACCCAACCCTAAATGTTCGTCATCAGAAACATCTTGAACACCAAAGTGCTTATTATAAGTTGGTCTTGTCATATTAAGTTTTTTATAATAGTCGTTTATTTTATCCTGGGCTTGCCCCCATTTCCCGGAATCTTTTAAATATTTTTCTACCTGCTGATCAATAGCTGCATTAAAAAACATAGCCAACATCATAGGGGCAGGACCATTTATCGTCATAGAAACCGAGGTACTAGGGTCACATAAATCAAAACCACTGAAGAGCTTTTTTGCATCATCAAGTGTAGCTATTGACACTCCTGAATTACCAATTTTCCCATAGATATCAGGTCGTTTGTCTGGATCCTGGCCATAAAGCGTTATTGAATCAAATGCAGTAGAAAGTCGAGCAAAGGGCTGTCCTTTGGAAAGATAATGAAATCTTTTATTTGTTCGCTCAGGCGTACCTTCACCAGCAAACATTCTAGTAGGTTTTTCATCTTGCCTTTTGAGTGGAAAGGTGCCAGCAGTATATGGAAATCTTCCAGGGACATTCTCTAAAAGCTGGAATTTAACTATCTCACCATACTCATCGGTTTTAGGAAGACTAATTTTGGGTATTTTGTTACCAGAAATTGTCTTTGATGTTAGTTCGTACTTTACTTCTTTATCCCGGATCTTGCTAGTCAAATAATCGCTTGAATACATTTCTTTTAATAAATTCCAGTTGTTTAACAGTGCTGTAATAGCTTGGGCTTCTGGCTTAGCGTTTACTTGCCTAATTTCTTCTTTAATAGCGTTTAAAGCATTTTCTAATTTTTCGTTTTGCCCACTCTCATTTTCCTTGAGAGTATAATTGGTATCTGCGTTATCACTTGGCTTTTTAAGCTGCTTTTCCAAAATTTTTTTTGTTTTATCTAGTGCATATAAATTTGAAGCCAATGAGGCTTGCTCTTGGGCTTTTTTCTTGTAATCTCTAACTACAGACGAAATCTCACTTAAGTATCTACTTCTATACGGTGGTATTAGATAATCAACCGCAGCATCGCTAATGGGTGTCAAAACATCTTCTTTTTCAAATCCTACAAGTTGCATTAGTTTGTAAAACAGGTAATTTACTCCAGGATCGTTAAAATTTGACGCCATAGTATGATACACAGGCATATCTTCTAACTTTTTATCAAATAGCTTATAGTTGCGCATGTACTGTTTTCTTACTTCATATAAGGCATCTTCTGCGTTTTCTTTATCATATTTATTTAGTACAACCACATCTGCATAATCAAGCATATTGATTTTTTCAAGTTGAAGTGCAGCACCATACTCTGGTGTCATAACGTACACATTATAATCTGCAATATCGATAACGGCTATGTCGCTTTGACCAACACCGGCAGTTTCCAAGATTACAAGGTCAAAGCCTGCCATTTTGTATAAATCTATAATCTTACGTGTAGCTGTTGAGATAGACATATTCGAAGTTCTTGTGGCCATTGAGCGCATATAAGCATTTTCATGAGGCAGTGAATTCATTCTAATTCTATCACCGAGCAGTGCTCCCTTGCTTCTTTTTGTTGGATCAACTGCTAAAATACCAATTTTTTTATCCTTGTAATTATTTAAAAAGTGTCTCAAAAGCTCATCAACAAGAGAAGATTTACCTGCTCCACCAGAACCAGTAAATCCGATTACCTTTGCCTTATTAGCTGTTTTATTAAAATAATGTTGAAAAATTTCCTCATAATGCTCATTCCATTCATTTTGTGTGATAAGTTTTTCGATTGTACTGATTGCCTTTGGTAAGGTATCAGGAAGATTTGCTAAATAATCTTCAAATTTTTCCTCGCTGTAGGGCAGAAAATCACTTTGGGATATCAAATAATCAATCATTCCCTGTAAACCCATCTTAACGCCATCTTGAGGAGAGAAAATTTTACAAATCCCATAATTTTCTAATTCTCTAATTTCATAGGGGAGAATAACGCCCCCTCCTCCACCAAAAACCTTTACATAATCAGATTTTTTTTCTTTTAGTAAATCGTATATATACTTAAAAAACTCTATATGACCTCCCTGATATGAGGTTACAGTAATAGCGTTAACGTCTTCTTCAATAGCTGTTTGCACAATTTCATAAGCACTACGATTATGTCCTAGGTGAATAACCTCAGCGCCAGAATCTTGCATCATCCTTCTAAATATATTTATTGATACGTCATGACCATCAAAAAGGCTCGTGGCACTAACTACTCTAATTGGATTTAGTGGTACATACATAAAGCCTCCTTCCTCAGTTTAATCCTTTGATATAATGTTAGATTCAACATTATTTTTTAAAAATAGGACATTATAAAACCTCTATTACTTTTTTGAGTAATCATAAAAGCCTTTTTTAGTCTTTCTACCCAAGTACCCAGCCTCTACCATCTTAACAAGCAACGGGCATGGTCGATACTTAGAGTCTTTAAACCCCTCATAGAGAACATTTTGTATCGCAAGCACTGTATCTAGTCCAATAAAATCAGCAAGTGTGAGCGGACCCATAGGTTGATTTGTGCCAAGCTTCATAGCTTCGTCGATATCCTCAACCGATGCCACCCCCTCATAGTAAGCATATATCGCTTCATTGATCATAGGTATCGTTACCCTGTTTACAATAAAACCTGGATAATCTTTGGAAAGAGCTGGTATTTTGCCGAGAGACTTTGCTAAATCAAGTACAATGTTGTATGTTTCTTCACTGGTAGCAATTCCTTTTATTATCTCTACAAGCTTCATTACCGGCACTGGATTCATAAAGTGCATACCAATGATTTTATCTGGTCGTTTAGTTTGAAAACCAAGCTTCGTAATAGATATGGAAGAAGTATTTGAAGCAATAATTGAACCATCTTTTATAATTGAATCCAGTTTGGAAAAAAGATCCAATTTTATTGATTCGTTCTCTGGTGCTGCTTCGATGCAAAAATCTACATCCGATACCTCATTAAGATTTATGGTGCTTTTTATGTTATCTAAAGTATCATCAATCTGATTTTCGTTAATAACCCCTTTTTTTGCTTGTCTTTTGAGATTTTCTTCGATTGTTTTTAAAGCTTTTTCCAATTGATTTTGGGAAACATCGTAAAGAACAACATTGTAATTGTGTAATGCAAATACATGAGCAATCCCATTGCCCATCAAACCCGAACCTATTATTCCTACTTTTTTAATCATTTGCTTGACCCTCTTAAACATTAATATTCTTAAACATTCTCAAAAATTGCTGCCACTGCTTCGCCGCCACCAATACAAAGCGTAGCAAGACCATACTTTACGTTTTGTCTTTTCATCTGCTTAACTAAAGTAGCGACAAGTCTACCACCGCTTGCCCCTATGGGATGACCAATAGAGACTGCGCCGCCATTAACATTTACCTTATTGATATCAAGCCCAAGCTCTTTTATGGCCACAAGTGCAACCACAGCAAAAGCTTCATTAATCTCGAACAAACCGATATCATCAAAACTTAATTTGGCTTTTTTAATAACTTTTTGTATAGCACCTACAGGTGCTTCCGGAAATTGCTCAGGCGGCAAACTATTAGTGGAGTAGGCCAAAAGCTTAGCAATAGGTTTTAAATTATATTTTTCGACAACCTTTCTACTAGCTAAAATACTCAAAGCAGCTCCATCGGATATAGTAGAAGAATTCGCAGCTGTGACTGTCCCTGTTTTTATAAAAGCAGGTTTTAATTGAGGAATTTTCTCAAACGCAACCTTATATGGATCTTCGTCAGTATTTACAATTTTCTCATTTCTTTTATTTTTAATTTTTATAGGTACAATTTCTTCTTTTAAAATACCATCCTTTATTGACTTCTGGGCTAATTTGTAAGACCTTATGGCATACTCATCCTGTTCTTGTCTTGATATTGAGTGTTTTTTCGCAATATTTTCTGCAATAATACCCATATGTATGTTATCGTAAGGATCGAATAGCCCATCGAAAATCATACCATCGATTAAGCTACCATCTCCCATACGGTACCCATATCGTGCCTTTTTTAGATAGTAAGGGGCATTTGACATGTTTTCCGCACCACCTGCAATTGCTATATCAGAATCACCAATCATAATAGATCCTGCGCCAAGCATGATAGCTTTTAAGCCGCTGCCACACACCTTATTAATTGTCATTGCATGAACTTTAGATGGCAAGCCAGCATAAATCATAGCCTGTCTTGCGGGAGCTTGACCTACTCCTGCACCCAAGACCTCCCCCATAATAATTTCATCCACAGACTCACCCGGTAGATCTGTACGCCTAAGCAGCTCTCTTATAACCTCACTTGCAAGCTTTGGAGCTTCAATGCTTGACAAAGCCCCACCAAACGAACCAAATGGCGTACGCAAAGCTTCAACTACATAAACATCTTCCATAATTTCCTCCTATTTTTCAAAATGTCATAATATCTTTCCCATTAGACATATAATAGACAGGATAAAAACATTTAGATATAATCTCCCACAAACGCCCTGGAATAGGCAATCCTAACAAATTTGAGATAATTTGTTTGCTATAACAATATCTACATAATGTTCTGCCAAATGCTGATTATCATAATCTCTGACCTGTATAAAACCACTACGACCAAGAATCCTGCCGTTTACAAAAACTCTGTTATATAATATACAGTATTTATACTTTGCAAAATTATTTTTATTTTAAGTTCATTTTCTTCATTTATAGAAAAATTTAGCATAACCCTGGATAGAAGGCAAGTATAATTTTACAACACCACCCCAAATTAGCACAAAAGTTTTTTTCATCTTTTAATTTTTATCATATATATCATTTAGTTATAGATTTATATTCTATTTTTGAACAATGATTCACTACATTCATCATATTGTTATAATAATCTTGACATTTAAGTTAAAAAGATTTATAAATACTAAATTTATAAATAAGGAGGGCACACATGCAAGATAATTACATCAAGCAGGATATAAAAAACAAAGCGGCTATTCTAACAATTTCAAGACCCAAAGCACTTAATAGCCTTAATTTTCAGATATTAAATGAATTGGAGCGCGTACTGTATGAAATCAATCTAAACAAAGATATTAGTGTGGTAATAATTACCGGAGATGGAGAAAAGGCATTTATTGCAGGTGCAGATATAAAGGAAATGGTAAATCTGACTCCAATGGAAGCAGTTAAATTTGCTAATAAAGGGCATGATATACTGAGACTTATAAGAAAAATGCCTCAACCTGTTATTGCTGCTGTCAATGGCTTTGCCCTTGGGGGAGGCTTTGAAATAGCACTTGCCTGTGATATTATATATGCAAGCATAAATGCAAAGATGGGTTTTCCTGAAGTTACCCTCGGTATCATGCCAGGATTTGGAGGCACTCAAAACCTTGCAAGAATCGTTGGAGAAAAGATTGCCAATGAGCTGATTTTTACTGGCAATGTAATTACTGCCGAAAAAGCAAAAAGTCTAAATATCATCAATGAAGTTTTTGAAGGCAAAGAGCAGTTACTTGAATCAGCTCTTAATACTGCAGAAAAAATTACTTCTAATTCTGTGGTAGCTATTGCTTCTGCTAAAGACGCAATCTTAAATGGAATCAATATGCCTATTTCTGAAGCTTACGCGTATGAAAGTAAGATTTTTGGAAACCTTTTTTCTAACGATGACCAAAAAGAGGGGATGAACGCATTTATAGAGAAACGAAAGGCAAATTTTAAAGGAAAAATAGGGGGATAGATTTAAAATCTTGAACTAACTCAAGACCATAAACAATTTAAAGAACACAGTCAAAGATTTTGTTAAAAATAAAGTTAAACCAATTGCCATTGATATCGATAAAAGTATGAAATACTTACTGATTTGGTAAAAAAATTGGTGAAATGGGCTTTTTAGGTACATATATACATGAGGGATACGGCGGAGCAGGCCTATACTACTTTCCTTATATTACTGTTGCAGAAATGGTAAGAATCAACATATTCTTTGGCATAAATCATCCCCTGAATATGTGATTATAGGCTGTCTCGTTTATCCTTTTCCACTAAAACGGGAAGTTGCAGATTTTATTGCACTACTGAGTGAATCCCAAGCGCTATCGACACCGGCCTTGAGATCTTCCCAGGCGTCATCACTGGTATTCTTCAGTTCATTAAGCTTTTTACTGGCAGCTTCATACATAGACTGCAACTCTTCAATCTTCTTGTAATATTCCATCTGAGCATCTGCTTCGGCTGAATCAGCTTTGGCTTTAAATTTGTCGATTTCTGCCTTCAATTCATCCAGCTTACTTTGCAGTTTTTTTTCGTATGCTTGTTTCATACTCATATCCATTCTCCTCTGTTTTTGATTCCCATTCAGGTAGTTAATGTATTTTTTGCTGATATGCTTTTCAGAAATAAATTTATGAAATAAACATAATACTTAACACAGCAAAATCAAGTTTTATTTGACGGGTTAGCGTATGTTGCTGCAAATTCCACATTCGATTTCAGCAGCGATAGTCTGAATTGAGCTGTAATTTTGCTTATTATGCAAGCAGAATATATAACTTCAAACAACTGTTTCAGCATCAACAAATATATTTTACAAGGTGTATTGTGCGCGGCGGAATGATTTTTTACAGAGCAAACAGGGAATTGAGCAAATTTTTTTATTTCCAGCCGTATTATGTGGTACAAGCCTGAGAAAAATGGGGTGATTCCAACATAACTTTTCTTGCAATTATACCTGAATAATGGTAAATAGCACGTCTTAAAAATATATTATCGGAGGATTTCAACATGGAAAAAACATTTGCAATAATCAAACCGGATGCCGTATCCAAAGGATACTCTGGCAAAATCATCGACAGGATAGAAAGCAATGGTTTTAAAATAGCTGCAATGAAAAAAATCCATATGGATAAAAAAACAGCCGAATCATTTTATGCTGTTCACAAAGAAAAGCCTTTTTTTGAAGCACTGACAACTTTTATGAGCAGCGGCCCTGCAGTTGTTATGATCCTGGAAAAGGAGAATGCCATAGCGGACTGGAGAAAACTGATGGGAGCCACAAACCCTGAAGATGCAGCAGAGGGGACTCTCAGAAAAGATTTTGGCAAAAATATTGACAATAATGCCGTACACGGTTCAGACGCACCAGAAACTGCTGATGCTGAAACACGCTTTTTCTTTGCAGACATAGAATGCGTATAGAACAGTAGAATATGAAATATAAAAGCACCCGCGGACAGGTAAAAAATCTACATTTTAAAGATGCTGTAATGATGGGACTATCTGAAGATGGCGGTCTGATTATACCTGAAAATATCCCCTCTGTTTGTCTGGACGAACTTAAAAGCTGTGCCGATGAAAGTTATGAAAGTTTAGCATTAAATATTATGCAAATGTTTATTGAGGACATCAGCAACAGTGATCTTAGCAACCTTGTAAACAATAGCTATACAACTTTTGAAGATAAAGACATAATCCCCGTGGTAAAGAAAGGCAACATCTACATTGCCGAATTATTTCACGGTCCTACTTACGCTTTCAAAGATGTAGCCCTTCAGTTTTTGGGCAACCTCTTCGAGTTTATTTTAAAAGAGTCAGATGAAAAGATGAACATATTGGGTGCCACCAGCGGGGATACTGGCAGCGCCGCCATATATGGAGTAAAAGGCAAAGAAAATATAAATATTTTCATACTACATCCTGCAGGTAAAGTAAGCGCTGTACAGGAAATGCAGATGACAACGGTTGATTCAAAAAATGTTTTTAATCTGTCTGTTAATGGTACTTTTGATGATTGCCAGTATATTGTAAAGGAATTATTCTCCGACCTTGATTTCAAAGCCCGATACAAGCTGGGGGCAGTAAACTCTATTAATTGGGCAAGAATACTTGCTCAAATAGTTTACTATTTTTATATATACTTTAAAGTAACCGGGGATGCTTTCGAGGGCAAAAAAATGCGCTTTGCTGTGCCCACAGGGAATTTTGGCAATATTCTGGCAGGATATTATGCAAAAATGATGGGGCTGCCCATAGATAAACTGATACTTGCCACAAATGAAAACAATATTTTATACCGACTTGTCCAAAACGGCGATTACAGTATTGAAAATGTTGTGGAAACATACAGTCCTTCTATGGATATACAGCTTTCGAGTAATCTGGAAAGATATTTATATTACCTTTTTGAAGAGAACCCGGACATACTGAATAAAAAAATGGATGAGCTTAAGAGAGAGAAACGAATTATTTTTTCAGAAAACCAAATCAAACAGGTTCAGAAGGATTTTATTTCCGCTTATACAACAAACAATGAAACATTGACCACAATCAGAGATTTTTACAAAGAAACAGGCTATATCCTTGATCCGCATACTGCCTGCGGAATAAACGCCATTAAAGTGTGTAGTGGGGACAAATATGTCACAGATATATGCCTGGCCACGGCACATCCGGCAAAATTCCCCGAAGCGGTTTCCAAAGCCATTGGTTTTATGCCGGAAGAACCCGCAGGCATTAAACAGCTAAAGCATTTAAAAAAGAACTCTATTGAGATTCAAAACGATACAACAAAAGTAAAAGAATTTATTGAGAATACATTGAGGGATTGATGGCTAAAACTCCCATCAAAGATTTTGATTTTTATCTCCCTGAAAATCTTATAGCACAGTACCCGGCAGCCAAAAGGGATGAATCACGCTTACTCGTTTATAATAGAAAATCAGGAGAGATAAAGGACAAAGTATTTAAAGACATAGTATCCGAAATTTCACCAAGTGACTTTATGGTCATTAATAATACAAAAGTGCTGAAAGCACGTCTGCACGGCAGAAAAAACACCGGCGGGAAGGTGGAAGTGTTAATAATAAACATAACAGGAGATTGCACCTGCGAAGCCATGACAAAAGGAAACATTAAAAACGGAGATAGAATCTTTTGTAACGATTATATAGGTACTGTTTTGGATATAAAAAGTAATGGTATGCGCGTCATTGAGTTTTCGGCAAATATTTTGGAAATTATGGAAAATATTGGTCATATGCCGCTGCCTCCCTATGTAAAAAGATTGGATGAGGAAATTGACAGAGAACGATATCAGACAGTTTATTCCAGCAGGCCAGGGTCAGTTGCTGCTCCAACAGCAGGCTTACATTTTACCAAAGAGCTTATGCAACAATTAAAATCCAACGGGGTTAGCATCGTGGAAATAACACTTAATGTTGGTGCCGGAACATTCAGGCCTGTCAAAGAGCCCTTTTTGGAAGACCATATTATGCATAGGGAATCATTCTCCATTTCAAAAAAAACCTTTGAACAAATAAATGAAATGAAGCAGAAGGGTAAAAAACTTGTTGCAGTAGGCACAACAACTTTGAGAGCACTGGAATCTTTATCTAATAATGGGCAATTAATTGATTACGGAAACAAAAGCACAGATATTTTTATCCGCCCGGGTTACAAATTTAATATAGTGGATAAGCTCATAACAAACTTTCACCTGCCTAAATCCACACTTTTTGTCCTAATGTCCGCTTTTTGCGGATTGAACGAAATAAAAAACGTTTACGAATACGCAGTAAAAAATCAATACCGTTTTTTCAGTTATGGCGATGCAATGCTTATTAAGTAACTGTAGGCTTAGAAAGAACTTATCAAAAAGAGGACAATTTGCTAAGCTTTAATCTGAAGTATGAAGACAGGGAAACAAAGGCACGTTCTGCAACGCTAAAAACAACACATGGCGTTGTGGAAACACCAATATTCATGCCTGTTGGCACTGTGGGTTCTGTTAAAACAATGACACCTCATGAGGTTGAAGAATGCGGTGCAAGTATAATTTTAGGCAACACATACCACCTTTATTTAAGACCGGGCATTGAAGTTCTCAAAAAATTTGGTGGACTGCACAACTTTATGTCATGGAATAAAAATATCCTAACTGACAGTGGAGGATTTCAGGTTTTCAGTCTCTCTGAATTAAGGGATATCTCAGAAGAAGGGGTTTATTTTAAATCCCATCTGGACGGCAAAAGGTTTTTTATGTCGCCGGAAATGTCAATGGATATTCAAAGATGTATAGGCTCAGACATAGTAATGGCATTTGACGAATGTGTCAGTTGTGATCTGGAAAGAAGTTACTTTGAAAAATCTGTAAATCTTACTACAAGCTGGGCAAAAAGATGTAAGGGTGTAGCTTTGGATAGTCATCAAAGTTTATTCGGTATAATTCAGGGTGGGATACACAAAGACCTCCGCAAAAGAAGCGCCGGGGAAATAACCGACATAGGTTTTGACGGATACGCTATTGGAGGATTAAGTGTTGGGGAAACAACCGCACAAATGTACGAAATCACTGACTATACTACAGATTATTTACCAAAAAACGCTCCCAGATATTTAATGGGAGTGGGCACTCCCGAAGATATTCTCAACTGTATAGGCAATGGAATAGATATGTTTGATTGTGTTATGCCCACAAGAAATGCCCGAAACGGCATGCTGTTCACTTCCAGAGGGAAACTGCATATAAAAAGAAAACAATGGGAGTTTTCCGATACACCCATTGACAGCGAGTGTCAATGCTATACATGCAGGAATTTTTCCAAAGGTTATTTGAGGCACCTTTATAAATCGGGTGAAATACTGGCACTCAGGTTAAATACTATTCATAATATCAATTTTTATCTTTCTCTTGTAAAAGGTGCAAGAAATGCTATAAAAAAGGGATGTTTTACAACGTTTAAAAAGGAAATGACAGAAAAAATGACAATAGGAGGAGACAATGTTTGAATCTATCGCTTATGCCGCAGGTGCGCCTGCAGGAGGTAATCCCATTGGTGCTTTTTTACCATTAATCTTGATTTTTGTAATCTTTTATTTTTTGTTGATAAGGCCTCAGCAAAAAAGGCAGAAGAAACATCAGGAAATGCTGGCTGCGCTGAAAGCAGGAGATGAAATTATTACTTCAGGCGGCATCCACGGAAAAATTGACAAAGTACTGGACGAACAAACGTTCCTTGTGGAAATTGCCAACGGTGTAAAAGTTACACTTTCCAGAAGTGCAGTAGCTACAAAAATGAACCAAAGTGAGGGCAAGGGGGAACAGTAATAATGAAATATAAAGCTCGCTGGATCACAATTATTATAGTCCTGGGTATTGGCCTGTTCTATACCTTTCCACTTAACAGGATAAACCTGGGGCTTGATCTGCAAGGGGGTATGCACGTGCTGCTGGGCGTGGATACTGAAGCAGCAGTGGATGCAAAGCTTGATACATTAACAAATCAGCTCAGGAAAGAATTGCGCGCCCAAAACATAAAATATACCTATATACAAAAAACAGGCGACAAGCGAATAAGTATTGCCATGGAAGATGCCGGAGATCTGGCAAAAGTCAGAAATATTATTGAAAACAATTATCCCATATTAGAAGAGGTGGGGCTTGGAGAGGCTAAAGAAGTAGTTACTTTAGGATTAAAAAAAGAGGAAGTAGGTCAAATCGAAGACTATGCTGTTGAACAGGCTGCTCAGGTTATTCGAAACAGAGTTGACCAGTTTGGAGTCAGCGAACCCTTAATTCAGAGACAGGGTGAAAAAAATGTATTGGTTCAGCTTCCTGGCATAACGGAGCCTGAGCGTGCTATTGATTTAATTGGAAAAACTGCACAACTTAAATTTCATCTCGTTAACGAAAATGTTTCAGAACAGGATATAGAACGGGGAAATATTCCATTCGGGTCCAAAATTTTATATCAGAAACACCAGGATTCTTCCGGCAATGTAACACATGAAATCCCCTATGTAGTAAAAAAGGAAGCCCTTCTTACAGGAGACTATTTGGTTGATGCGGAAGTGAGGATTTCTTCACAGTTTAACCAACCTTACGTTTGGATAAAGTTTGACTCAGCCGGAAGCAAATTATTTGAAGAAATTACTGCCCAAAATATAGGCAAGCGCTTTGCAATAGTTTTGGATGGTAATGTATACTCTGCACCTGTTATCAGAGAAAGAATAGCTGGCGGAGAAGCACAGATATCAGGCAATTTCACTATGCAGGAAGCCAGAGATCTTGCTATTGTTCTCAGAGCAGGAAGCCTGCCGGCTCCGGTGAAAATTCTCGAAAACAGAACAGTAGGACCGTCTCTGGGAAAAATTTCCATACAAAAAGGTTTTAAAGCTGCTATTATCGGTGTTGTATTAGTGGCCGCTTTTATTCTGGTATATTACAGATTATCGGGTATCATTGCAGATATAGCTTTACTGGCAAACTTTATTTTGATACTTGGCTTTATGAACTTTTTGGAAGCCACCCTTACATTGCCCGGAATTGCAGGCTTAATATTAATAGTGGGAATGTCTGTAGATGCCAACGTTTTGATTTATGAAAGGATAAGAGAAGAATTACGACAGGGAAGGACACCTATTAACGCGATTGAGTCGGGATACGAAAAAGCAATGTCAACAATAATGGATGCTAATATAACGACATTTATTGCGGCAATTGTTCTTTTCCAATTTGGAACAGGACCTATAAAAGGTTTTGCCGTAACGTTGAGTATTGGTATTCTGGCTTCATTGTTTACAGCTATCTTTGTAACACGAACAATTTTTCTCACAATTTTTGCCGGCAAATCGAAAACAAGCATTAGTATCTAAAGGAGTGGTGAATGTTTGAAATTATAAAGCAAAATACAAAAATAGATTTCCTTTCCAGAGCAAAAATATTTTTTGCGATTTCCGGTATTTTTGTAATACTGAGTATTGTTCTTATTTTTACCAAAGGATTTAATTATGGAATAGATTTTGCCGGCGGAACGTTGGTTCAGGCAAAATTTGAAAAAGCTCCTGAGCTTACAAAAATCAGAAACGCTGTTGGCCAGGAAGTAGGTGAAGTGGTAATCCAGAATTTCGGTAATGATAGGGAAGTTTTGATCAGAGTGGAAAAAGCAAGTGGTAATTTACAGGAAATTTCTGATAATATACGTTTGACCTTAACTGACACATTTGGTACAGAAGCTTTTGACATAGTCAGGGTGGAACAGGTGGGTCCGCAAGTAGGTGCCCAACTAAAAAATAAAGCTACGTTAGCAATTGTTTACGCCCTGATTGGAATTCTTATTTATGTTTCACTGCGTTTTGAATTTACATACTCAGTGGGTGCCGTTATTGCAATTTTTCACGACGTTCTTATTACTTTGGGGATTTTCAGTTTTCTCGGAATGGAGATAAATCTACCCATTGTGGCTGCAGCTTTGACTATTGTTGGCTATTCGTTAAACGACACGATAGTTGTTTTCGACCGAATCAGGGAAAAGCTTAAAGCGGCATCGGACAAAGCTGTCTTAAAAGACGTTATGAATAAAAGTATCAACGAAACCCTCAGCAGAACCCTTTTAACATCAGGAACAACTTTGTTAGCTGTACTTTCCTTGTACCTTTTTGGTGGAGAAGTAATAAAAGGTTTTGCCTTCGCTCTTCTTATAGGGGTTATAATCGGTACTTACTCTTCCATTGGGGTGGCAACGTCAATGGTGTTTGCCTACAAACAGTACAAAATCAGTAAATAGCGCATTACCTGTAAACTCAGGATAGCGGAAACCCTTTTCGCTATCCTGATTCTTTATACTAAATAGAGACCTTTGCATAATTCCATAATTGTCACCCTGAACTTGTTTCAGGGTCTCATAACTTACTGATATAATTAGATGCTGAAATAAAT
>DDHP01000071.1:18222-25013 GCA_002338145.1 Deferribacteraceae bacterium UBA1873
TTCAGGGTCTCATAACTTACTGATATAATTAGATGCTGAAATAAATTCAGCATGACTAAATAGAGTTGTGCAAAGGTCTCAAATAACCTTTTCCAGTTCCTTTTTAATTTTGTTTATTTCTTTTGTATCGGTTATTTTTTTATTGTTTTCATCCATAATATAAAAGGAATCCACTACACGGTCCACATCAGTGGATATTTTTGCCTTCACAACACTGATGTTTAATTTTTCAAAAACCGACAGCAGATTGTACAAAAGCCCCAGTTTATCTTCTGTGTATACATCCACTACAGTATAAGTTGAAGAAATATCATTATCAAACTCTATCTTGGAAGGCACAGGAGTGACCGATCTCTGTCTGGTAAAGAAATTTCTTTTACTCTTAATTTCCAACAGACTTTCAATATCCAGCTGATGATCTATAGCTTTCTTGATGGTTTTCTCCACTTCAGCTGACTTTTCGTCAATAAAATCAGTATGCTCTTTTTCATTGGATACCTGAATAGTATCTATAGCAATATTATTGCTGAAGGTATTTATCTGGGCACCCAGAATATTAAATTCATATAAGGAGAAAACCCCTGCTAACTTTCTTAGCAAGCCTATAAAGTCGTAAGTGCAAATGGTAAACTCGACACATTTCAAGTCATCTCTTTTTTCAGAAAAAATAATTACATTATTTACCGCACTCAATTTTTGAATCATCCCAAGATGTCTGTAGATATGCTTTAATTTATTGGAATAAACATATTCATCATCCATAGATTCCAGCGCATAGGCGACGAAATCCTTATCATCATAGCGTTCGGTGATTTTTATGCGTTTTCTTTCTACAATTTTTTTAAACTCACGTGTTAGGTTTTCAGCCGAAAGTGCACCAATGGCTTTCTCATATAGTTCTGTGAGCAGCATATTTTTCCACTCGTTAAAAACCTGCCCACCTACTGCGTTGGTATCCGCATAAGTTAGAAGATAAAGGAGTTTAATATCCTCTGGATCATCGAAATAACTTATAAAATGATTAATAATATCGATATCATGCAAATCCCTTCGCTGGGAAATATGACTCATTAGCAAATGATGCCTTACCAGTGCAACAATGGTGTCAGTTTCATCCAGGTTAAGTCCTATTCTACGGCAGATATTAACTGCCATCCTGGCGCCTATTTCCGAATGATTTTTTCCTTGTCCTTTACCAATATCGTGCAAAATTATAGCCAGACCGAGCAACTCGTGCCGTTTCAAACTTCTGTAAACTTCCTGGTATTTCCTGTATCTAACAGGCAAAGCCTGCGATAGGTTATCAATAAACTGCAACGCAATAATGGTATGCTCATCCACCGTATAGTGATGGTACATGTCAAATTGTGCCTTGCACACTATTTGTTCAAATTCAGGAATAAACCTGAAAAACACACCGGCATGGATAAGTTTTTTCACAGTTTTGGCTGAATCAGGGAAATTGCTTATAAGTTTCAGGAAATATCTTCCATATTTTTTTATATAATTTTCGTCTATTAAGTACAGATTCTCCTCTATTAACTGCAATGTAAGGTCTGAAAATTTAAGTCCCTTGGAAGAAGCTATGGAAAAAATTTTCAACAGTTTAAAAGGATTTTTTTTAAAAATATCCTTATCTGAAACACTTAAATAGCGGTTGTATTTATAAAAGCCGTATCCAAGAGAGACAGCACTGTTGACACCGTTTTTATTTTTATCGGTAATTTTTGCTATTGTGGCGCCCATCACTTTTTCAGTTATCTCCGATATATTTCTTGCAGCAAGATAGTAATCTTTTAAAAATTTCTCCACAGCCATGACATTCGATGTGGATGTGTAGCCAAGTCTTTTGGCAATCTCCTGCTGTGCCTCTAAATTCAGGACATCGTATTTTCTGCTGTGAAAATACTGCAATTCACATCTGATCCTCAAAATAAATTCCGCACCTGATCTGAGTGCTAAATAATCTTTTTCAGTAACAATATGTTGCTTTATAAGATTGTCTATATCAGGGTTACCAAAAAGTGTTTTGGTGATCCAGTAAATAGTGTTCAAATCCCTTATACCACCGCGACCTTCTTTTATGTTTGGCTCCAGCCTGTAAATAGAATCCCTGAATTTCCATGATCGTCGTCGAACCTCAGAAATTTTGAGTATAAGAAATTCTTTTTTCCCTCTTCCTATAACTTTCGAATTCAGTATATGTCTGAACTCTTCAAAAAGTTTGCTGTCACCCATAATAAATCTATTATCCATAAAAGAGGTTTTCACTATTTCATCTTCAAAAGCAGATTGCTCTATCTCCCCCAAGGCTTTTATCTGAATTCCCGGCTGTAACCCCATATCCCACATAGTTGTACTAAAATTTTTGAGGAAGGATTCCTGATTTTTGTTTAAATCATATTTATGAAGTATCAGCAAATCTATGTCAGAATAAGGGGCCATTTCTCTACGGGCATACCCCCCGAGAGCAATAAGAACAAGATCATCTCCGCTAAACCCGGAAAGATTGGCAATGTTGGAAACCGTTTCGTCAGCAAGGTCAGTCAACTGTTTCAATAACTTAAATGAACTTTTAAATTCATGACGAAGGGCTTTTACTTCTTCCCATTTATCCCAGTATATGGATTTCAGTTCTGAAATATTATTCATTAGAAATTAATTATTGTAGACAAAATTCTCAAAGTAAACATCTTCAATATTTACCTCGCCGTAAATGCTTGCAAGTTCGTTTTTTATTGTGTTTTTTAAATATTCTTTACCCTTAGCGGATTTCACATCAGAAACAGAAAAGGATGATATCACATTTCTTACTATAGCCACAGTAGAATCCTTTTTTCTATACAACATGTTTTTAGTATAAGAATCTGCAGCAACAATAGTCAAATCTAATTTAAAGTATTGATCTTTACCGGGGGTATTGGCACTTACCACCAAATCCCTGATGGTAACATAATGAGTCCCTCCTTCTGAATATTTTTCAAAAGTATGTCTTTTCAAAAGATCGGTTTCCTCTTTGACAGAATCCCCCTCATATATATTTCCTGACAAATCTATATTGAATTTGTGAACAAGAGCAATCGCTGTGAGTATAATAATTAGTAACAAAAAAAGAAAAAGTAGCACAACCTGATATTTTTTCATAATAAAACCTTACACTATAAAAATAAAAATTTCATTAAAAAAATACTTCACTTTTACTCTAAGAACATATATCTTTTTTGGCAAGAAAAAAGCGCCTTTTAAAGGCGCTCTTTCTTTTTTTTATGTGGAACCTACAGGGGATAATAAATAAGATAGTCAATGAAGACAAAAGTTCAATACAATAAAATGACAAAAAGAATTTATTTTTATACCTTCGGTTGTAAAGTAAATCAAGTGGAAATAGACCACCTGAAAAAAAAGGCATTAAGTGCCGGGTATATCATATCGGGGGATTTAAACAACGCCGATATAGTTGTTATTAACTCCTGCACCGTCACCGATAAGGCCGACAAAAAATACCACAGTTTCATTCGTAAAATAAAGAAAAACTATCCCGATATTACCATTGTAACCACCGGCTGTCTGCCTGCAATCGATAAAAATATAGAAGATTCGGACATTATAGTTCCCAATGAGCAAAAGGAAAATCTCTTTTACTATATCAATACTAAAGACAGCGGCAAGCATGCTGACAACACTTTGATAAACGAAAAAAATGCCGTCGGCTCCTCCAGCAAAACCAGGGCGTTCATAAAGATACAGGATGGATGTGATTCCTATTGTTCATATTGTATAATCCCTTTTGCCAGAGGAAATTCGAGGAGCAGAGATCTTCAGAGCATAAAGGCCGAGTTTGAAGAAAAACTGAGAAAAGGTTATAAAGAAATAGTGCTTGTGGGAATTCACATAGGCAATTACGGAAAAGATACAGACGTCAGCTTTTCAGACCTGGTTGAAGAGCTGGTAAATATTCCGGGGGACTTTCGTATCCGACTATCATCGATTGAGGTGTGCGAAATTGATGATAAACTCATTGAGATTTTTGAAAAATATCCCAATAAAATATGCCGCCATTTTCACATACCAATACAGTCTGCAACAGATAAAATATTATCTTTTATGAACAGAAATTATACCGTTTACGAATTTACTCAGACTATTAAAAAAATACGCAGCAGGCTGGGGGACGTAAATATAGGAACCGATGTAATAGTTGGCTTTCCTTCTGAAACGAAGGAAGATTTTGAACATACTGTCAATAATCTTTATCACATGAATTTCGGTTATATCCATGTTTTCCCCTATTCTGAGAGAAAAGGGACAAAGGCTGCCGAAATGAAAGATGCAGTACCTGTGAAAATAAGAAAGGAGCGTGCAAAGTTTTTGAGAGACGTGAGCGAAGATTTGAAATTTTCCTATTCAAAGGAGTATTTTGGTCAAAAAGTGCGAGTACTTGTGGAATCGGACGGGAAAGGTTTGACAGACAGTTATTTGACAGTTAACTTGTTGAATCATGCTGAAAAAAACACTTTTGTTATCGCCCATATTATAGGCATTAATATAGATGGATCTTTAATAGGGAAGGTGAGTTATGACCAATAAAATAGTCGTTGTGGGCGGGGTTGCAGCCGGAGCAACAGCAGCCGCAAAAGCCAGACGTACAGACGAAAATGCTGAAATTACATTAATTGAGAAAGGAAATTATATTTCATATGCCAACTGCGGTCTCCCTTACCACGTTGGTGGTATAATTACAGAAAGGGATAAACTCCTTTTGCATACACCGGAATCTTTCGGGCAGCGTTTTAATGCAAAGGTTTTGATAAATACTGAAGCTGTTGAAATAGACACTGAAAAGAAACGAATAAAAACACTCTCTCATGGAGAAGCAAACAATATCGATTACGACAAGCTGATTCTGGCAAACGGAGCGACACCTATAATCCCCCCTGTAAAAGGCTTAGATCAATCAGAATTTTTTATGCTCCGTACTGTTACTCAAATGGATGATATAATAGAAAAAATAAAAGCAAATAACCCCAAAAAGGCAGTCATAATAGGCGGCGGATATATCGGCGTGGAAACGGCTGAGGCGCTAAAAAACTGCAACCTTGATGTAACCGTCATTGAAGCGCTCCCTTATATTTTGCCCGGTTTTGAACCTGAAGCAGCATTGAAAATAGCAGAAACGATGAAAACGTCAGGCATTAACATTGTTACAGGGAAAAAGGCAACGGAGTGCATTAACAACAACGGCAGGCAGTTTATAAAACTGGATGACGGCACAGAGTTTGAAGCTGACCTTCTGATAGTTTCCACAGGTGTAAAGCCGGATATCAAACTTGCTGAAACAGCAGGGATAGAAATCGGAGAACTGGGTGGTATAAAAGTCAACGAAAAAATGGAAACATCGATACAGGATATTTATGCCGCCGGTGATGTAGTGGAAAAGAAAAATATCATAACGGGCAAAAACTGTCTTCTCCCCTTAGCTGTTCCGGCAAACAAAGAAGGCAGAGCAGCCGGATGCAATGCAGCCGGGGGGCAGCTGGAATTTAATGGCGTTATCGGGACAAGTGTCGTAAGCTTCGAAGATGCATGTGTGGCCAGAACGGGTTTAACTTATGAAGGAGCAAAGCATCACGGCTTTAACCCCGATTTTATATATGTTGAAAACAGTGATCACGCAGAATACTATCCCAACGGAAATTTTATTTTTCTGAAACTGATTTTTGACAAAGACTCCGGGAAAATTTTGGGAGCTTCTGCTTCCGGAACCACAGGAGTAACCAGACGGATTGATGTGATTTCAACGGCCATTTATGCCGGTCTTAAGGTGACCGATCTGGAACATCTGGAATTCTGTTACTCTCCTCCCCACGGCTCAGCTAAAGATATAATCAATATGTCCGGTTATGTCGCTTCAAATGAACTCAGGAAAACCGGATACGGTGTATCACCGCAAGAATTTTTGGAAATTTACAATAATAAACATGAAAGTATAAAAATACTGGATGTGAGAACTCCTGCTGAATACAGGCAGTATCACCATGAAAATTCAGAGAACATCCCTTTGCAAAATCTGAGGGATAATTTGAAAAACCTGGACAAAACAAAAGTAATATATGTATATTGTGCTATGGGTTTCAGGGGGTATATTGCTGCTAAAATCTTACGCTATTACGGATTTAAAGCGTATAATATATTGGGTGGATTTGAAGCGGTAAAGCGATTTAAAAAGTTATGATAAACCGGAGGAAAAGATGGACGTTGTTTTAAAGACCGATTTTACTGATCTCGAGCTTGCGGCAAGGGGTAAAGTGCGTGACATTTATGATTTAGGCAATAAACTATTGATAGTAACTACAGACAGAATTTCTGCATTTGATGTAATACTTCCCACAGGTATTCCTAACAAAGGGTATGTCTTGACTCAGCTTTCGAAATTCTGGTTTGAGCAGACAAAATCAATCGTTAAAAACCATCTTATTACCACCGATGTTAATGAAATGCCCGAAGAATGCCGTAAATATGCCGATATCCTAAACGGGCGGAGCATGTTGGTGGAAAAAGCCGATCCTTTTCCGGTGGAATGCGTAGTCAGGGGTTATATCACAGGCTCCGGCTGGAAAGATTATCTGAAAACCGGAAAAGTCTGCGGAATCAAGCTGCCAGATAATCTCAAAGAATCCCAGAAGCTTGAACCTCCGATATTCACCCCCGCAACGAAAGCGGAAATTGGTGATCACGACGAAAATATCAGCTTTGAAAAAATGGTGGAAATAGTGGGTAAAGATAATGCAGAA
>DDHP01000097.1:0-1389 GCA_002338145.1 Deferribacteraceae bacterium UBA1873
TGGTAAAGAGTCATTCAGTTTTGCTGTGATCGGCAATATCCACAATTCCATAGGTGTCTTTGAAAAGAAGATTGTCCCTAAGATAAATAATTCTGAAGCATCTTTCATGATTTCTGTCGGTAATGCTGTAAGTGACGGTGGAGAAGATAAGTACAGATCCATTTACAACGGATTGGAGATGCTTGATATTCCATATGTTCTCACTTTCGGTGTTAATGAGTACAGCGATTTCGGGAGTTTTAAATTCTATGAGTATTTCGGCCCTTACTATTTCAGTTTTAATATAGGCAGTTCTCACTTTATTTTTCTGGATACTACGGAGAAAACATCTTTTATTTGGCAGAAAAAATGGCTTTTGGATAAACTTACAGGCCTTGAAGACGAAAAGGTTTTTGTTTTTATGTGCAAAGCTCCTTTGGAAATAGATGTTTCCGGTATATTCGGCGATGAGTCTGATTATATCTCTGAAGAAGCCCGCCGCAAATTTTACCAGAATACCTTTTCACGCTTTAATGTAGATGCTGTATTTGCAGATAATTTTAATATCTATCACAGAAAAAAAATTGACGGTGTTACTTATCTTGTCACAGGCGGCGGCGGAGGATTTTTATTTGATGATGATAGGAGTTTCTACCATTTTCTTAAGGTTAATGTTTCCGGTGAAACTGTTTCATATGAAGTGATAAAGGTGGGTGATCCCAGAAGCAACTTTCTCGAACGTCTGGAAAATTTGTGGTTGTTTGTTCACTCGTTGTTTTATGTGGGATTTTTGAATTTTCTGCTTATATTGTGTTTGTTTTTGCTTATTGCTGTTAAGCTTTATGACGCTGTTTTTGTGGAAAAGAATTATTATAAGGATTTCGATATGGATCCTGAGCTGTTCGCCGGAAAGAAGATAAATGTGGCAATGTTTACCAATAATTATCTTCCATTTATCGGCGGTGTTCCCATTTCCATTTATAGGTTAAAAACCGGACTTAAAAAACTGGGAAACAAGGTTCTTATCTTTGCTCCGGATTACGGAGAGGAGAAAAAGGATGAAACGGCTGATGTATACAGAATAAAATCACTTTTTCATTACAGTAAATTCAGGGATTTTCCCGTTGCCAATATCTTTTCGGGCAAAATATATAAAAGACTGAAAATTTTTAACCCCGATATTATTCATGTGCACCATCCTTTTTGGATGGGGCGCAAAGGATATTATATGGCAAAAAAACTGGATATTCCCCTTGTTTATACATATCATACGCGTCTGGAGCTGTATGCTCATTATGTGCCGCTGCCCGGTGTGTTGTTTAGAAATCTTATTTCCCATTATATGGTAAGAAGATTTGCAAACAGATGTGACGGTGTAGTTGTGCCCACCTATTCCGCTGAAGAGTACCT
>DDHP01000097.1:1766-3860 GCA_002338145.1 Deferribacteraceae bacterium UBA1873
CTGGGCAGAGAGAAAAATCTTGATTTTATGCTGGATACTATCGCTTTTGTAAAAGAAAGAGCAGGTTTTGATTTTAAGCTTATAATGCTTGGGGAAGGCCCGTACAGAGATGTACTGGAAAAGAAAATTGATGATCTTAATCTTAGAAAAACGGTTTATTTAACCGGAGCAGTGGAGCCTGATGATATGGGGTATTATTATTCGGCTGCCGATCTTTTTGTTTTTGCATCGAAATCGGAAACCCAGGGAATGGTTATTCTGGAAGCCATGTCGGCTGGATTACCAGTTCTCACAGTCAGGTCAAGCGGTATCGATGATGTTGTCCAGAATGAGTTTAACGGTTATAAAACTAAAGAAGATCCAAGGGTTTGGCTGGAAAAAATGGAGAAAATATTCAACGATGAACAGCTATACATGAGACTTTCTGAAAATGCTCAAAATTTTGCTTCGCATTATTCGATTGAGGAAATTGCAGCTAAAATGCAGGATTTTTATGCCCGGTTGCTGGCGGGCAGGCAATCCAATAAAAACAAATAAATTATTTATTTATCTGTACATCATCGTTGGGGTTATTGGTGTCTTCTTCGCTTTTGTCTGACCATTCTTCCGTTTTTCCGCTTTGGGGTTTTGTAACTTTCTGGCATTTCTCACATATGGTCTGGCTTACCGGGTTCTGATGTCCGCATTCGCTGCATATCCATCCAAACCAATCATGCGCCTCATTGGATACATTTTCACTCATCTGATTTCACCTCCTCTGACTCTTATATTATTATGTGAACAAAAAGTAATAATGTCAATTGCTGTTGTTTTGTCGCCGTTCATTTTTCTCAACCAGAGTATTTCTTTAATGTAATTAATTGTATATATTTCTCAGAAGAAACTTTAAGCTACAGCCCAAGCCGTCTACAGACACGAATAGAGTCGGTAGTTATTCCTTTGATATTGGGAGAAGTTTTTTTATTTAGGATAAGAAGATTCATATTCTAACAACGTCTTTTTAATTTCTATACCTGAAGTGTAACCTCCCAAATTGTGTTTTCCCACGACGCGGTGACATGGGATTATAATTGGAAAAGGGTTTTTGCCCATTATATTTCCAATAGCTCTGTAGGCTTTTGGTCTTCCAATTTTATAAGAGAGCTGGGAATATGTGATAGCACTACCGAAAGGAATAGTTGCCAATGTTTTATAGACAGATATGGAGAATTCAGATTTGTTGTCAAAATCCAGCAGCGAAAAACTAAGATGAGGGTTTTTTTCATATGAATCAAGAAAAGTTATTATTTCATGCTGAGTAAATGTTAATTTTCCGGGACTAGGTTTTAATTCAGAAAAATCAGAGAAAGCAACTTCATTTAAAAGCCCGTTGTCGTTATTAAATTTCAGTTTAAGGTATGCAATACCTCTGAAATTATAAAATAAAATCATAATAATTATCCCATATAATAAAGTATTTATTAACTATATATCAGATTATAGCGTAGTGTTCTGACTTTTCAATAAAACTTTTCAAAAAAAGTAGTCACATTTCGCAATTCGCTATGTATAGCATTTGCATTGTGCGAATATATTAGGATGTTACACATATTTACCAGTCTTTCAGACTGGTGCTAGCCGTAGGCATTCTTTCGACCGGAATCGAGCACTACCATATAGTGCTCGGTGGAGCGGAGAAATCTCTGACGTTGTTTCCAAAAGAGAGCTTTCAGCTTTGCTCCGCCCCCTGTTAAATCCATCTAACTGGGCGAGCAAAGACTTCCAATAAATGCAAGTGCAAAATGTGAAAAATTATTTTTCCCCCGATAAAGATGCAAAGAAGCCATCTGTATTGGTTTTATGCGGAAGACTGTAAAAAAAATTGTTATAGAAAAACGTTTTTTCGATACGCTTAGTTTGTGCAGGGATTGGCATAAAATTATCATGTGTTTTAAAAAATTTTTCAATTTGTTCTATGCCTTCTTCCGGTTCCAGAGAACAGACGCTGTATAGTAAAAAACCATTTCTTGCTAAAACTTTTGGAATACAATTCAGAAGAAGGTTTTGGTATTTCGCCATTGATTTTATGTTTTCAGGGGTTCTGAGCCATCTGAC
>DDHP01000095.1:0-22521 GCA_002338145.1 Deferribacteraceae bacterium UBA1873
CGTTAAGCCCTATTTTAGGAGGAGAGCAAGAGAGGATACATTTTGTCAAACGTAGTCTGAGATCTCTCGATTCCGGTCGAGATGATAGCTTTTTGTCTTTTCAAGAGGAGTGGCGAGGCTTCCTGGTCAAACAGCTATTTTCGGACTATTCCAGTTGGATAAATAACTAAATAACTTGAATTTATTGAGTTTAAGATATACGTTACTTCACTGCATAAAACAGGGCGAGGAATTTATGTTAAAACTTAGAAGCGTAGTGGAACTTTATGGTTTTCATCGAATAATACATAATCAGATATGGATTGCTATAGGCTCGGTACTTGCGGCTTTGGGCTACAGTTTGTTCCAGGTGCCTATAAATCTTGTGGCCGGCGGAGCTGGTGGGATTGCAATTATTGTAAAACATTTTACCAATTTTCCTGTGGGTACAACATATTTTCTGATTAATATACCGCTTTTGATAATTGGTTTCAGGTATTTGGGACGTTGGCACTTTATTTTTTCCACTCTTCTGTCAGTAATTATATTTTCCATTTCGGCTGATTTATTTAGTTATTTTCTTCCCCAGACAATGGCAAGATTCCCCATAACCGATGATTTGTTGCTGAATGCACTGTATGCTGGTGTTGTTTTCGGTCTGGGATCCGGGATTATCTTCAGATTTGGTGGAACAATCGGCGGAACAGCAATTTTGGGACGTATTATAAACAACAAAACAGGATTTCCCATGAGTCAGTCGTATTTTTTCACTGATGGACTGATTATTCTTGTTGCCGGTCTTATTTTTGGGTGGGAACTGGCCCTTTTAGCCCTGATTTCACTTTTTTTTACTGGATTTGCCAGTGATTTTGTGCTGGAAGGAGTAAGCCAGGTGAGGACGGTAAATATTATTACTAACAAACCGGACGAATTAAAGCATGAAATGATGCATAAACTCAGGCGTGGAATTAGTCAATGGAGCGTTATGGGAGGCTATTCAAACAAGGAATATACCATGATTTTTTGTACAGTGAGCAGATCTCAGGTGCAGGATTTGAAGATGATTGTAGCCGAAGTAAATCCCGAAGCTTTTATGGTGATAGGTGTGGCACAGCAGGCAAGAAATGGGCATGGCTTTAAACTTTTGAAAAATCCCAAGAAAAAAGCAAAAAATGTTAACGTAGAAGATATTAGTTAGCAATATTAAGCATAATTGCATATTTATTTAGCATATACGATTAAGTAAAAGAGATGACAGGACTTTATGTCATTCCTATCCCTGCTAAATGACCTTTGGTCTATCAGCGAAGCTAATATTTAACAGGGCGAGTGGCACCGAGGAAGCTCTATTCTTATATAACAAATATATCTGCGTTTCTGCTTATCTTATCAGTCGTATAGAATCATGTTTATTGTTTTTTTGATATCTTCAGGAGAGGTGGCATCTTTGCAGCATCCTGCCTCAGCAAAGGGATCATAATCTGATACCTGAAATATGAGGGATTCCACAAGGTCTTTTTTTTCTTCCATAATATTTGGTTTTTGTATGATGATTTCTATCTCCCTGGCTAAAAAATCGGGGAAATCAAGGTTTTCCTGGGAGTAGGCTAAAGATTCCTTCAGTTTTGATGCAAGCATATTTTCTCCTTTATCAGTTACTGGTTATTTGAAATCTTCCTTATAATATAATAACGTTTTAAATTAAATAGTCAAGGGCGTATGGTTCTTGTGATAAGATAAGCTCAGGATGTGTTTTTGTGCCTATCTTTGGGGGATTATTAGTTGTCAGATAATCCAAACCTTCCTGTCTGTATATGTCTGCTTTTACAGGGTCGTCTTCCGTCCATACATTTGTTAATAGGTTGGATTTTTTAGCTTTCCTTATACATTCTATACATTTATGCATTTCGCCTGCAACACCGATTCCGTTGTAGCCGTTGGCTAATGCGTTTTCTATGATTTCTTCTACAGTAAGGTTATTGGTTTTATAAAAATTTACCAGTTTGAATCTGTTGACATTAGGCATCATTTTGCCTGCTAAATCTAATACCTGTGAAGAAAAGCTTACTATGCTTATGTTATAATTTGGGATGTATTTAGAATTGGATAATTCCGACTTGAGGTGGGGGATGATTTCTTCCCCGCACTTTATTTCCAGAAAAAGCTTTTTGCCAAAAATCATATTTTCGATAACATCCTGAAGCAGCGGTATCCTTTCAGGTCTGCCGAGGGTATTGGCGATGTTTCTTACTAATAACGATTCCAAGCTTTTATAGCTACTTAATTCTACGCTTTTACTTACACCGGTTACTCTTAAGGTGTTATCATCGTGCATTGCAACAATTTTTTTGTCTGCTGTCAGTCTGATGTCCACTTCCACACCGTCAGCATTATCGATCCATGCCCAATTTATAGCTGCAACAGTATTTTCCGGAGCTTTGAGGTTTGAACCTCTGTGTGCAATTATCTTCAAAATAACTCCTTTGTTGTATTTGTTTATAAATTTAGCAGAAAAATGTAAAATAATTTTTATATATTTGTAAAAAAATAAATATATTTAAAATAAATTTGACTATACATGATTTTATGCATAAAGGTATAATAAATTTTAGGTTGATAAAATAAAAAATAGAAAAAAAGGTACAATTTATCATAAGCTTGTAAAGAATATTTTTTTATGCAATACAATATTTATTTGATTTAGTGAAAAATGTGTTTTAAATTATATTATGCGTAAATTTATTATAATTATAATATGCCTGTTTTTGGGGATAACATCTGAGGTCTTTGCTTTAACTTCAAAGCCTAACGGCAAAAATGTTCGTATCGGTGTTATTTTGTTCTCAGAAGATTTCCGGGAGACATATACAGGACTTAAGGAGGGTCTGGAAGATCTTGATTATATTAATCTGCGTTTTGATATTGAAAATATAGAGGGGGATTTGTCCAAAATTCCTGATATTTTGGAGCGTTTTAGTAAAAGAAATATTGATATTATTATGGCCACCACCACACCGGTGAACCAAAGAATTTTTAAGTATAATGATAAATACGGTTTCAATGTGCTGTTTACAGTAGTTGCTGAGCCTGTTTCCTCAGGTTTGGTTAATTCAATGCAACATCCCGGTAAAAATTTTACAGGTGTGAGCCACTTATCTTTCAGACTCCTTCCAAAACGTTTTGAGATATTTACAGAAGTATTTCCTTTTAGGGATAAAATCATATGTTTGGTTGATTCAGAAGATACCTTTGCAGAAAATCAGTTTGAATATTTGCGTCCTTTTAGACAACGCTATCCTGCAAAAGAGATTATTAAAGTATCAGTAACCAGAGATGCGAATCTGAAGCATGTACTGGATGAATTACAATTGAAAAATCCTGGGCAATACGGAATTGTTATGATGCCTCACGCACTTTTTGTTGATAAATTTGATATTTTACAAAATTATGCATTCAGTCATAAAATACCGATAATGGTTATTGACAGCTATTTGCTGGAAAAAGGAGGGGCATTGGGATATTCCGCAGAATTTTATGATGTCGGTTATCAGTTGGCTGTGCAGGCAGCCGGTATTATTGAAGGTAGGAGTGCCTCTGATATACCTGTACAGTTGCCCAACAAAGTGGAGCTGGCTGTTAATAAAAAAATTCTAAAAAAGATGGGTATTCGGTACAATGAAAAATACCTTTCGTATGCAAACAGAGTGGTAAATGAGTAGACTGTTTGTAGATATAGCAAAAAAAATATTTTTGATTACCATACTTCCGTTAATTGTGCTGTTTTTCATTTACTTTTTTATTTTGAGATCAGCATATATTGACAATGTCAAAGAACACGCCCTTAAAGATTTGATTTTCCTAAAGGAGAATATCTCCAACCAAATTGAGATAATAGAAAAAAGCTCATTGTATGCACTGGAAATGAGTGATCATATGTCTTCCGGTATCAGCAGTGATTCAGAAAATAGATATAATCATTTAAAAGGAATATTTTACCGTTTCAGCGAGCTTTACGAAATGGGTGTTTTTTTAGACGACAAGCCTGTTTTTGGCATTTCAAAATATGATATATTTGACCCTAACCATAACACTCTGAGGGAAAACTCTGATTTTTTTTCAAAAAATGGTAATTATTATATACTGAAGAGAGTGAAATCTTCTGTAAACAGTGAAGAACTCAGATACTCAATTTTCGCAAATAAATTTTTTATGAAGTTTATATCCAAGATATCTTCTGATTATGTTTTTTTTGTTCTAAATAAAGAAGGTGATATTATTTTTAACAGCCATCCGGATATGGATAATATTGAAAAGAAGCATATTGCCGATATTAAATCTATTTTGAGCAGCAACGGTGAAAGCAGCAGAAGCAGTGTTATTTTGCCCTACAAAAGCCCCTTTATTACACTGTATAATCCGGAAGATTTTCCTTTTATTCTTGGGGTGGAAACCCATAACAGCTCCATCTATAATCACTTTATATCAGATATTGGTGATTTCGGTATTCTGATTTTTATTTTTATTATCGCAGAAGTGGTTGCAACTTTCGTTACAGCAAAAAATATTGCCAAACCTATAAATTCTCTCAATGATCTTTCTATGCAATTGAAAGATGGGGTTTTTAAACTGAATTTAATGGATATTCCTGATAATGAGTTGGGGGATTTGATAATTAATTTTCAGTCGGCTGCTGAAAGGATTAAAAACCTCTTGGCAGATAAAGATGCTCAACATGAAGAAATACTATCTTTGTACAAAAGTAACAAAATGCAGCTTGAGAAACTTGATAAGCTTTTTAACAGTATCATTGACGGGGTTTATGTTGTTAACAGCGATATGGAAATAACATATATAAATGATGCGGAGCTATATTTTCTTGATAGAACGAGGAAAGAGGTAATCGGGGAAAAATGTTATAGTGTTTTTTATGGGGAGCAGTCTCCATGCGCTCATTGTCCGCTGCTGGATACGGGGGAAAGAAAAACGTTTGTTCTTCGTGATGTATATCTGCCTGGGCTGGGGAGAAATGACAGAGAGCGTATTTATGCAAACATATATTTTGTACCTTTTGGTGAAAGTGAATACATTGTAAGTATTCATGATATTACAGAAATCAACATAGCATACAATAATTTGGCTGAAAAAGAAAATCTTCTTCAGAAAATTTTTGAAGCATCCAGGGATGCTATTTTTCTGAAAGATACCGAAGGGGTTTATCTACAAACAAACAATGCCTTCGATGAAATATTTGATTTGCCTCATAACTTTGCTATGGGCAAAAAGGACTATGATATATTTCCTTTTGAGATTGCGGAAAAATTCCATGAGTTAGATATGAAAATTTTGGAGAGAAAAAATCCTGAGAGGCTCGACGAGACATTTAATAAATACGGAAAATCTGTTTATCTGGAAACATCCAAAGTGCCTGTAGCTGATGATGATGGGAGTATTATTGGTATTCTTGGGATAAGCAGGGATATTACCCGTCGCAAGCATTTGGAAATGAGGCTGCAACAGGAAAGGGACAGACTGCTGGTTACTCTGCACAGTATAGGTGACGGTGTTATAGTAACCAATGAAGTGGGCAAAGTAGAAATGTTAAATACTGTGGCTTCACAACTGACCGGTTTTGGTGAAGGAGAAGCTGTTGGCAAAGATATCGACAAAATCTTTAATATCGTCAGTGAAAAAAATGGGGAACAGTTGGAGAGCCCGGTGAGGAAATGTATAAAAGAGCAAAAAATATACACACTTTCCAACCATACGTTGCTGATAAACAAAAATGGCGAAAAAATTGTGGTAGCTGACAGTGCGGCACCTATTGTTTATGACGGTAAGGTTACGGGCTCGGTACTTGTTTTCAGGGATGAGACGGAAAAAAGATACATGCTGGAAGAAATTATTAAGAAACAAAAGCTGGAGTCGGTGGGAATTTTGGCGGGGGGAATCGCCCATGATTTTAATAACATTCTTGCTGCAGTGAATACATATATTACTCTACTGGAAATGTCTCTGGAAAATGATGAGTCAGCCGCCAATTACATTGACAATATGAAAAATCTGATTGAAAGAGCTAAGTTCCTCTCTAATCAGCTGCTTACATTTTCAAAGGGTGGCGCACCTATTAAAAAGTCTATGAATATTTATTCACTTGTGAAAGAAACGGCGGATTTTGTGCTGGTGGGTACGAACATCAGATGTTTAATTGAGAAAGACGATGATTTGTGGGATGTTGATGCAGATTCGAACCAGCTATCTCAGGTTATACATAATATTTTGTTAAATGCCAGGCAGGCAGTAAATGAAAAGGGCAGAATTACTATTTCACTTAAAAATGAAACTGTTGAAACCGGTAGTGACATTTTACCTGCGGGCAATTATGTGAAAATTGATATAACTGATGATGGGGAGGGAATATGTAATGAGCATTTGAACAGAATTTTTGAACCTTTTTACACATCCAAAAATGACGGAAGTGGGTTGGGATTGTCCATTGCTTATTCTATCATTGAAAAACATGAAGGACATATTGCTGTTACTTCTGAAAAGGGTAAAGGAACGACTTTTACAATGTACCTAAAAACACCTGAGAAACGACAGACACAATCGCATCTTTCAGATACCGGCGAAGATAAAACCGATGCCACAGGCAGAGGTTTGGCAAAAAAAGTGCTTATTGTGGATGACGAAAAGGATATAAGAGAATCATTGTCGTCTCTGCTAAAAGCTATGGGGCATGAATGTGAAATTGCTGCAGATGCCGAGACTGCATTAGAAAAATATAGCGCTTCAGGTGGGACATATGATATAGTTATTTCTGACTATACGTTGCAGGCAAGCATGAGCGGTCTTGACCTGGCCAGAAAAATTAAGGCAAATTTCCCCACTGCAAAAATTGTTATTATGACAGGCTATAGCGAGAATAATCTTGCATCTGGATACTCAACACATGAGATTGATGGGTTTTTGCCCAAGCCTTTTAGTAAAAAAGATATTTCGGAGCTTATGAGAAAAATTGGTTGACAAGCTATTTATATTTGCTATACTTCAAATTAATCAAAAGAATTAAGACCCTCCCCCCTCCTTAAAAATATATGGAGATTGCCGGCCAAATGGCCGGCTTTTTTAATCCTGATATCTTATTTCCATCGTAACATTAAAATGTTTGTTCTGTTATTATCTTTTAAAATTTTGGTATTGAACTAATTCATTTTCTTTGCTATTTTATATTGAAAATATTTTAGTTGCAAATTGTTACTTTAAACTTTAATGAGGATATATAATGTACGATAAAGATCATCTTTGTATGAACCTTATTTTGAATATAAGAAAAATCAACAGGCTTCTTGATAAATATACCAAATATCTTAACCAGAAATATAACATCACTCTTCCCCAATTAATATGTCTCTACGAAATAAAAAGAGAGGGCAGCATAAATCTTACAGAGCTTACGAGACGGGTTAATCTGAATAATAGTGCCATTACAGGTATTGTGGACAGGCTTGAATTAAAGGGATATGTCAGAAGAGTCAAAAGTGGAAAAGACAGAAGGATTATTAATATTGAGCTAACGGAAAAAGGCACCGATTTTGTAGACAGGTCTTTTCAAGTTTTAGAAGATGACTGTTTTTTTGAGAAAAATAAATTTGATGAGCAGGCTATTGTTAATCTTATAAAGTCCATACAAAAAATTACTGATTCTTTCGATCCTGAAGTAAAGAAAATCGAAATTAATTAACAACTTCCGGATTATCTTTGTCTTTTACATGAACATTATTTTGTGTTATTAGTATAATTAATGTACGCTGTATCTGTCTGTACATTATGTGGAAGCCGGGAGAGTATATGAATTCCAGCAGAGCTAATGAACGAAAGTTTATAACCAGTTTTTTTAGAAAAATAGAGAACGCTATAGATAACGAGGAACTTGATAAGGCTGAATTATCTGTAAAAAGGGCGCTTAAAAATGCTTTTTATGATTACAGGTCTAAGTCGCTTTTATATAGCTATCTGGGCAGAATTTACTTTTTAAAGGGAAAATTTGATGCCGCAAGAAGATTCCTGAATACTTCACTAAAACTGAATTCGGAAAATCAGGATGCTTTATTTTATTTAACCAATATTTATATGTCTGAACATAATGTTACAAAAGCTCTGAAATATATAGAGCAGAACCTGTCTATTACTCCGGGGAAAATAGCCTATCTGATTCAGCGTACATGGTGCCTTATCCTGCTGGGAGAGTATGAGCAGGCAAAAATACTTTATAAGAAGCTTATCAGTCTAAAAGGAATAGATCCCCAGGGATTTGTGGATATCGGTATGGCTTATTTACTAAAGGAAGATTTTGAAGGTGCAAGAAAAACCATTTTTAAAGCTCTTTCAAATTTTCCCGAAAATATTCTTTTGGAAAGTGTTTTTTATGAAATGACTGAGATAGAAGAAAATTTTTATTTCTACCGAAAAGAATTTTTTTTTAAGAAACTGAATAACATTTTTTTCCAGCAAAAAATATATGTCTCTGCACTCAGACAATTGGTCAGTGGTATGGCTTTAAGAGGATATTTTCAATTTGAGATTGATAAAGCCTCTGATTTTCTTATTTGTCTTAACAAATGTCACATCAGATTTAAGAATGACAGGGGACTGGCTGCAGCAATTGAATTTTTAATCTCTGATTTTATAGGAGAGAGTGACTCAATAAGAAATGTCATTATAAACTATTACAATACAACAAATTACTATCTGAAAAAATATCTGGATGTAATTCAGACAGAGGCTCATGAGCAACTGGACGAACTTAACCATGACCTCATGATACAATATGAGCTGAATGTGGATTATATTTTTGAAAATACGCCCCCTGAGGATGATGATGAATAAAATAAAAAATATAGGTGAGTTACTGCTTGAATATCGCATGATTACCAGAGAGGAGCTTGATAAGGCTTTGGTTTATCAAAAGGATACCGGACTTAAACTCGGTGAGGCTTTAGTAAAGTTGGGAGTGATAAAGCAGGATGAAATAGATTATATCCTCAGCAGGCAAGTGGATGAGCCATTTGTTATTCTGGATGATTTACAGATAGATGATGAATTGGTGAGGAAATTTGATACTAATTTTCTGAAACAAAACAGGATTTTGCCTATTTATGAAGATGAACATTCCATTACTGTGGCCACAGATGACCCTTTTAATGAGGATGCCTTTGAAATATTGAGATCTGAAATGGGTAAAGATATTAATTTAGTAGTTTCCTATGGGAGAAAGATTGAAGAAGCTCTGAGTCCTTTTGATTCCGGTGTTACTTTGGATCAGCTACAGACGTGCATAAGAAAAATCATTTCTTTTATGGAAAATACTTCTTTTTACCGGGTTGATTTTATTGGTTTGGACAACGGACTTTTTGTGAATATTTTTGGTTTCGGTATTATACTTGATTTTACCAGGCTGAGTTCCCGGTGCTCTGTAGCTCAGTTACAAGAAGCACTGAAACTTGAAAACGTGGATTATTTTTACAGGCTGAATGAAACAGGGCATGGTTTTATTTTTTGCATATATCCGATAACTACTGACACAGTTATAACTCCTGACAGCGGGCCTATTGTTTGTAGTGGTTACGGTTTGGTCAAGATGGGAGGTTTGGCTTTTTCTGATATGGATTTTTCCGGCTCCGACCTGTTTTTTAAAAGTGAACAACCTGTTAACGGCTATTATTTTTATTCGTTTGAGCGTTTTTCCGGGTATAGTAAATCCATTAATATTGTGGATAATCTGAAGGATTTCTCCGATAAATATATTGTAAAAGGGTTTATCCCTTCAAAATGTGTCTCTTGTGGTGCCAAAGGGTGTGAAAAATGCGGTTTTTCCGGCTATACATTTTCTGAAATTGAGGAAAATGACAGCAGCGAAAAGGTTTTCAATAAACTGAATGAGGTTCTTTATGGCCAAAATTGATGCTTTTTTCAAATATATGATGGAAAATGACATAAGTGATTTGCACTTAAGTTCAGGATGTAAACCTATGGTGAGAAGGCACGGCGAGCTTGAGGAAATCAAATACCAGCAGCTGAATGATGATATATTAAGGCAGCTTCTGTTTGAAATAATAAATGAGAATCAGAAAGAGCGGTTTTTACAAACAAAAGATTTGGATTTTGCCTATGAAATCCCCGGCAAGGCCCGCTTCAGAGCTAATTATTTTATGCAGAAAAGAGGGATTTGTGCTGTTTTCAGATTAATTCCTGGTAAGATTTTAACGGTGGAGGATTTGGGGCTTCCTGAGCAGTTGCTAAAATTTGCCAGATTGTCCCGAGGGCTTGTGCTTGTTACGGGGCCTACGGGAAGTGGTAAATCAACGACTTTGGCGGCAATAATAGATTATATTAACAGAACAAAAAAGGAACATATTCTGACAATTGAAGATCCAGTAGAGTTTGTGCATGAAAAACAGAACTGCCTTATAAACCACAGAGAAGTGGAAACACACACAGAATCTTTTTCTGCTGCGCTAAGGGCGGCATTGAGAGAGGATCCTGATGTTATCCTTGTGGGTGAATTAAGAGATCTGGAAACAATTGAACTGGCCATTACTGCAGCGGAAACAGGGCATCTTGTTTTCGGAACGTTGCATACCAATTCCGCAGCGAAAACTGTGGACAGGATAATAGATGCTTTCCCGGCGGGTCAGCAGGCTCAGATAAGGGCAATGCTTTCGGAATCTTTGAAAGGTGTCATTGCTCAGCAACTTCTTAAAAAAGCCGATGGAAAGGGGAGAGTGGCGGCACTTGAAATACTCTTTGTTAACAGTGCAATTGCCAACCTCATCAGAGAAGGTAAAACATTTCAAATACCTTCCATGATACAAACAGGTAAAGGCGACGGTATGCAGCTGATGGATCAGGCCGTTATGGAGTTTCTTATGAAAAAGGAAATCTCTCCAGAAGAGGCCTATGTCAAAGCAAATGATAAAAAATCCTTTGAAAGGTTTCTGGAAAAATAGTCTATATGGATGGGCTGTCTTTAAGAAAGATAAGAAATATTTTTCAAAACAGAATATTATCTGCCACAATTAACAGCATCTCCCTTTCGAAAAATACTTTTATTCTGCATTTATACCACTCTTCAGCGTCCTTACGTTTTGATTTGAAAGCCGATTTGAAATTACCGGGTGTATTCAGGATTGGCGAATATGAAAAACTTGGCAGAGCCGAGTCCCTTGAAGTGGTGAACGGCGGCAAAATTGTTGAAATCAGCCAGAGAAGTTATGACAGAGTTTTGATTTTACATATAGCCAAAAGAAAGTCCAGTGGGAAGCTTGTAACGTTTGATGTAATTTACGAACTTGTGGGAAATAACTCAAATATTTTTGTAATCGGCAACAACAATAATATCATTTTCAGGATGAACAACGGAAATATTGATCCGGAAAGATCGATTTCTGTTGGTGAACCGTACAATTTTTTTCGTCTTAATAAGCGCTATGATCTGGAAACGGTAAATACAAAAGAGAAATTTTCTTTTAGTGATTTAATTGGGTTTTCACCAAAGATTGCCGTGTATGCTGAAAACCTTCTCGAACGCTATAATGATGCTGATTTTGTTGTAAATCTGATTAAGCAGGAGCTGCAAAAGGATGAGTTTTATATTGATGAAAAACTGAGGATATATCCTTTTAAACTGGAAGAAGTTATGAAATGTATAACGTTTGATAAGTTTCATAATATTAAACAGAGCTCAGAAAATGCAGATATTCAGCCTTTAAAAAACAAGCTTGTAAAATACTATAGCCGTAAAATTACCAAAGACCGGAGAGTTGTAAAAAAGTTAAAGCGGGATTTGGAAAAAGCGGCAAATTATAAAGATTACAAAAATGAAGCAGATCTTATAATGAATAATCTGCATTTGCTAAAGGATAATACCGGAGTGGTAAATATTTATAACTACACTGAAACCGGTGTTGAGCAAGTAGAGTACCAATTGAAAACCGGTGAATATCCTGAAAGTAAAGCGGAAAAACTATATGCAAAAAGCAGGAAACTGAAACGCTCCATTCCCAAAATAAAAGGCAGAATAAAGGAGCTTGAGAACAGAATTCTTTGGAATGAGGAAAAACTGTTTTATCTTAACTCGGACTTGTTTCAGCCTGAAGAGAGAGAGATTTATAAGGAATATAGCGAAATATTTGGAGCTTACAGTACAAAAAAACGCAGATCCGAGGGTGGAAACAGAATATACCATATTAAACTACAAAGTGCTGATATATATATTGGCAAAAACAGCCGCGGCAATCACGAGCTTGTTTTTGATTTTGCCAATCCGAATGATTTGTGGCTGCATGCAAAAGAGTTGCCTTCTGCCCATGCAATTATTAGAAAAAATGGTGAATTCAATGAAAATGAAATCGAAACAGCTGCCCGTTGTGTGGCTTATTTGAGCAAGGCTCGGTTTGATAATAAAGTTGAAGTGGATTATACATTAAAAAAATATGTAAAAAAACCGAAACACACTCCGGAAGGGTTTGTAATTTACGATAGGTTTAAGACAATTTCCGTTGTCCCCTTAGCAAAGGATGATTTTCACAATCTGCTTTCCTGATGTTTTTTCTTTTTCGTATCATCAGTTTTAAAATATCGTTAATAATTAAACAATAAGTTTGTATTATATATTGAACGAACAAAAAAATACAAAAATGCTAAATAGAAAGCTTTTCTGTTTGCTAACAGTCTGTTATTTTGTATGATTTTGCAAGTATACTGAAATATGTTCAATATACTTGACAAAGCCAGTGTTTCTTGTTAATTAAGTATTCTAAGTACCAAAACAAAATTTTAAATGGGGGTTACCATGAGAAAACTTTTTACAACACTTGCAGTGTTATTTGCTGCAACTTTTTTTGTTTCAAGTTCATATGCGGAGGATGTAATTAAAATAGGTGTTCAGGCTCCTATCACAGGTAAATATGCCAATGAAGGACAGGGGATTGATAATGTCGTAAGATTGTTGGCAAAGGAGTATAATAGTGAAGGTGGTGTAGACGGGAAGAAGATTGAAGTTTACACTTGTGATGATGAAGGAACAGCTCAAAAGTCTGCTATATGTGCCAGACAACTTGTTAATGAAGGCGTAGTTGCTGTAATCGGATCGTACACATCCACATGTGCTGCTGCTGCTCAACCTATTTACTACAGAGCTGGAGTTCTTCAGACTACTGATGGTACAAGCAGTTCTCTTACTGAAAATGGTTATTGGACATTCTTCAGAAATTCTTCACCAAACTGGGCGGAAGGTGATTTCACTGCTAAGTTTTTTGTAAACGAAAAGGATTATAAACGCATCGCTATTCTTTCAGATTATTCAACTTTTGCAGTGGATCTTGCAACAGCAGTTGTTGACGGCCTCGAAAAAATTGGAGCTAAGGACAGAATAGTTTATAACGGAAAAATCAGATCCGGCGCTCAGAATTTTACACCGGTACTTACAAAAATCAAATCGTTGAATCCCGATGTCATATATTTCAGCGGTTATTATACTGACGGTGGCTTATTAAGAGCTCAGCAAAAACAGCTTGGTATTGATGCTGAATTCGTCGGCGGAGACTCAAATGATAACCCGGAATTTATTAAGCTTGCAGGGGATTCTGCAGTTGGTTCTTACTTAATAAATGTGCCGTTGCCTGAAATGCTCCCTGATGATTCTGCCCAAAAGTTTTTGGCAAAATATGAGAAGACCTATGGTTCTTCTGTACCGAGTATATGGACAGTTTTTAATGCAGACGGTATGAGGGTTATTATGCATGCAATTGAGCAGGTAAAGACTCTGGATACAAAAAAGATTGCTGAATATCTTCATGAAGACCTTGAGGCTTTCTCTGGTTTCACCGGTCCTATGAGTTTTGATGAAAATGGTGAAAGACTTGGAAGCGCTTATATGGCGTACCGTATTAACGAAAACCTTGAATACGATATAATTTTTAAAGAATAACCGGGTTAATCATGGATGTGTTTTTTCAGCAGCTTGTAAATGGACTTACAATAGGTAGTATGTACGCCCTTATCGCTTTAGGTTACACTATGGTATACGGTGTTCTGAAGCTGATTAACTTTGCACATGGTGATTTGGTTGCATTGGCGGCGTATGTAGGCTTAACAATTTATACACAGATGGTGGGTGCATCGGCACCCTCTATCTGGTTTGTACTTTTTATGTTTATAGCTTCGGCATTGATAATAGCTATTGTAGGTGTTTTGCTTGAGCGGGCAGCTTACAGACCTCTTAGAAAAGCTCCCAGACTGAGCGCGGTGGTGTCAGCTCTTGGTGCCAGTATGATGATTCAGAATGGTATAATGCTTATCTGGGGGGCTCAGATAAAAATTTTTCCGGCTGATATAATTCCCAATAAAACTTTTAACGTTAGTGGTGTAGTGGTTACCTCTATGCAACTTATCATTTTGTGCTTATCATTGGTCCTAATGGCAGGACTGTATTTTTATATTCACAAAACCAAAACCGGTACTGCCATCAGAGCAAGTGCAATAGACCAGGATGCTGCAAGGCTTATGGGTATCAATGTCAATAGGGTGATTGTTACTATATTTGTTCTTGGCTCATCTCTCGGTGCAGTAGGTGGATTGTTTATTGGAATGTTTTACAGAGGGATATATTTCAATATGGGATGGATATATGGCCTGAATGCTTTTGTGGCAGCGATTATCGGAGGAATAGGAAATATTCCCGGAGCTATGGTTGGTGGTATGCTTTTGGGACTGTTTAATGCTATGATTGCGGGTTATGTTTCCAGTGCATGGTCAGATGCTTTTACTTATCTGCTTCTTATAGCAATTCTTGTGTTCAGACCTACAGGTATTTTAGGTGAGCGCGTAGCGGAGAAGGTATAATGAAAAATAGGGCATTAATTTTATATACTCTGTTTATAATATTTTTGTGTGTTTTTCCATTCATGGCCGATTCCAAATGGTCAGCTGTGGGGACAACTTTTCTCATTTACGCTGTTGTTGCTTTGAGCCAGGATATTGTGCTGGGAAGAGCGGGTATGTTTGATATGGGACATGCAATATTTTTTGGAGTTGGTGCTTATTCCACTGCAATACTCAATACGGCTTATGGAATACCTATATTCTGGACAATTCCGGTGGCTATAATACTACCTATAATTGTTGGACTGGCTATTGCCACACCTATTGTTCATTTGCGTGGCGATTATTTGCTGGTTACCATGATAGGTTTTAATATTGTTTTTGAACAGGTGTTGGCAAATAACGTATTCGGGCTGACAGGTGGTCCGAACGGAATTTTCGGAATAAGTTTTCCTTCACTTTTTGGATGGCGGTTTGACAGCCAGAATGAAATTTATCTTTTGGCTTTTGTATTGTTCCTGTTGACGTTGTTGGTTATCAGAAATCTTGAAACAAGCAGGGCAGGAAGGGCTTTGCATTATATTAAAGCAGATTCACTGGCTGCTGAATGTGTGGGGATAAATGACAGATTTTATCGGTTATATGCATTTGGTATAGGTGCCGGTATCGCAGGTGTGGCCGGCTCATTGTTCGCTGTTCAATACTCAGCTGTGAGCCCTGAAGCTTTTAACTTTCTGCAGTCTGTGCTGTTTTTTTCTATTGTTATTGTTGGAGGGCCATCTTCAATTCCCGGAATTCTTCTGGGTACATTTGTGATGTTTGTTTTGCCCGAAATTTTCAGGGAACTTGCAACAGCCAGATATTTTGTTTTTGGTATTGCCATGATTTTAGCAATGGTGCTCAGACCCAGAGGTATTTGGCCTTATAACTTCGGGAAAATGCCTAAATTCGTAAAAGAGGAACACTAATTATGCCTATTTTAGAATTAAATAATGTTACCAAAATATTTGGCGGTCTGGTTGCTGTTAATCGACTGAATTTCTCAGTTGAAGAAGGGGAGATTTATGGTGTCATAGGTCCTAACGGAGCCGGTAAAACAACAGTATTTAACTGTATTACAGGTGTTTACACTCCTGAAGAGGGGACAATATACTATAATGGAGAAAAGATTAACGGACTGAGACCGGATCAGATAGCTTCCAAAGGTGTAGTGAGGACATTTCAGACGATAAGGCTTTTCGGTGAAATGACAGTTGCCGAAAATATCATGTCAGGCAGACATCCGAGAAGTTCTCAGCACTGGTGGAACAGTATATTACATACTCCTAAGCAAAAAAAGGATGAAATTTACAACTGGGAAAAGGTTGTTGAATATATGAAGATTTTTGGACTAAACAAATTTGCCGCTACTCCTGCTGGGAGTCTTCCTTATGGTATTCAAAGAAAAGTGGAGATTGCCAGGGCTTTAGCTACAGAACCGAGTCTTTTGATACTGGATGAACCGGCGGCAGGTCTTAATGATAAAGAAACGTTGGATTTGGTGGAAATAATCCGCTCCTTCAAAGATCTTGGTATTACTGTTCTTCTTATTGAACACGATATGGATATGGTAATGAATATCACGGAGAAGATTTCTGTAATAAACTTCGGTAAAAAAATTGCCGAGGGACTGCCTGCTGAAATTCAAAGTAATCCTGAGGTTATCGAAGCATATTTGGGAAGTGATGAGGATGACGATGAAGAATTCTGAAGCTTTATTAAGAATAGAAGATTTGGTGGTGAATTACGGCAGTATAAATGCTCTTAACGGAGTCAATATTTCCGTAGATCGTGGGGAAATTGTTGCAATTTTAGGAGCCAACGGTGCCGGTAAAACAACCACTCTTCGCTCTGTCAGCGGTTTGCTGCCTGCTAAGTCCGGTTTTATATATTTTAAAGGTGAGGATATTACAAAAGTTCCGGCTCATAAGATTGTATCTCTTGGAATGAGCCATGCTCCGGAAGGCAGAAGGGTCTTCAAAACATTAACGGTGGAAGAAAATTTATTTTTAGGTGCTTTCACTAAAAAAAATGTGGACATGGAGCGTCTCAAATGGATTTATGAGCTTTTTCCCAGATTGGAGGAAAGGAGAAAGCAGCTTGCAGGAACACTGTCCGGTGGCGAACAACAGATGCTTGCAATAGGCAGAGCTCTTATGAGTAAACCTGATTTGCTTCTTTTGGACGAACCAAGCCTGGGACTTGCGCCTTTACTTGTTAAGGCCATTTTTAAAACTATTAAAGAAATTAGCCAGGCCGGTGTTACAGTGTTGCTGGTTGAACAAAATGCCAAAGCAGCTCTCAGGCTTGCCAACAGGGGATATGTCCTTGAAGTTGGTGAGATTGTGTTTTCCGGAACTTCAAAAGAATTGCTGGAGTCAGAGAAAATTCAGGAAGCTTATCTGGGTAAAAAAGCCAAAGCTGATATACACTGATTTAAATCAAAAAAAAGCGGACAATTGTCCGCTTTTTTAATTTTTCTCTTTATCAACGATTTTTGATTTGCCCAGCCAGCTCATCATCTCCCTGAGCTTTGCCCCAACTTCTTCTATCTGATGCTCCTCTCCTCTTCTGGTCAAAGCTTCAAATGTTGGCCTGTTAGCTTTATTTTCCAGTATCCATTCTTTTGCAAACTGTCCGCTTTGAATCTCATTAAGAACTTCTTTCATATTGGCTTTAACCTCGGGGGAGATAACTCTTGGGCCTCTGGTCAAATCACCGTATTGTGCAGTATTGCTGATTGAATATCTCATATTGGTTATTCCACCCTCATAGAGCAGATCAACAATAAGTTTGACTTCATGCAAACACTCAAAATAAGCCATCTCCGGAGCATACCCTGCTTCAACTAATGTTTCAAATCCATATTGGATTAACTGGGATATGCCACCGCAAAGTACACTCTGCTCACCAAAAAGATCTGTTTCCGTTTCCTCTCTGAATGTTGTTTCCAGTACTCCCGCTCTTGCACCACCGATTGCTGCTGCATAGGATAATGCCACTTCACGGGAATCACCACTGCTGTCTCTTTCGATAGCTATAAGGCAGGGTACTCCGCCGCCTTTTTCGTATTCAGCTCTAACAAGGTGTCCCGGACCTTTTGGAGCAATCATTATGATATTTATATTATCAGGTGGCTTTATTTGTCCAAAGTGAATATTAAATCCATGTGCAAAAGCCAGGTATGCCCCATTTTTCATATTGCCGGCTACATATTCTCTGTAAATGTCTCCCTGATTCTCGTCAGGGGTAAGCATCATTATAACATCAGCCCATTTTGCAGCATCTGATATTTCCATTACTTTTAAACCGGCACTTTCAGCTTTTTTCCATGAAGGACTGTTTTTCCTGAGGGCTACTGCAACATCCACTCCGCTGTCTTTAAGATTATTGGAATGACCGTATCCCTGACTTCCGTATCCTATGATAGCTACTTTTTTCTTTTTAATAAGCTCTATACTTGCGTCTTTTTCGTAGTAAACCTTCATTTATTCCTCCTAAATTTGTTTTGTGTCCTGCTTTGTAAAATCAGTGGTGGCTTTGTTTCCTCTTCCTATAGCTACACTGCCTGTTCGTACAAGTTCTATTAAACCGTAAGGCTCAAGAACTTTTATGAAAGCCTGATTCTTGTCCTTTGTGCCGGTAATTTCTATTACCATAGATTCTCCTGTTAAGTCCACGACTTTTGCTCTAAATGTATTTACTATATTGAAAATATCTGACCTGTATTTGGGAAGTGCTTGCACTTTTATTAAAAACATTTCCCGTTCGATATGCTCAATCTGGGTTACATCCCGAACCTTCAGTGTGTTTATAAGTTTTCTCAGCTGTTTTATAATTTGTTCGACAATTTTGTCGTCACCTTTGGTTACTATAGTCATGATGGATACCTTCGGGTCGTTTGTAACGCCCACGGAAAGGCTTTCGATATTATAACCACGACCGCTGAAAAGCCCTGATATCCTGGATAATGCTCCCGGTTTATTTTCCACTAAAATAGAAATAATATGTCTCATATCATTTACCTCTTATCAAAAATCATTTCATTTAAAGCTGCTCCGGCGGGTATCATTGGAAAAACATTTTCTTCTCTGTCCACCGCAAAATCCATTACTACTGGCTTATCTTTTATCTGCATGGATTCTTTCAGTACGCTTTCCACTTCTTCTGGTTTGTCTGTCCTGAGTCCCACACATCCGTAAGATTCAGCAAGTTTTACAAAATCAGGCTGGCATTCCAGACAAGTGTATGAGTATCTGTTGTTAAAAAATAAGTGCTGCCACTGTCTTACCATACCAAGAAACTTATTGTTCAAAATTGCTATTTTTACGTTAAGCCTGTGTTGAATAGCGGTGCACAATTCCTGTATATTCATTAAAAAACTTCCGTCACCTGCAATATCAAAAACTTCTCTGTCAGGGTATGCTATTTTTGCTCCGATGGCAGCCGGAAATCCGAATCCCATAGTACCTAAGCCTCCTGAAGAGATAAATTGTCTTGGATGTTTAAATTTATAGAATTGTGCAGCCCACATTTGATTTTGTCCCACTTCCGTTGTTATTATTGCGTTACCGTTTGTTATTTCGCTGATTTTTTCCACAACAAACTGGGGTTTTATTACTTTTTCGGAATGTTTATAGGAAAAAGGCTTTTCTCTGTTCCATTCAGTTGTTTCCTGCAGCCATTTCCTTCTGCTTTCTTCATTTTTTTTCCATTTATAACTGTCAATATATTGAAATATCTGTCTCATAACTTTTCCACAATCACCTACGATGGGGACATCAATTGTAACGTTTTTACTTATGGATGAAGGGTCAATATCTATATGGGCAATTTTGGCGTTTGGGGCAAAACCGTCTATTTTGCCTGTTGATCTGTCAGAAAATCTTGTCCCTATGGATATAAGACAGTCCGTTTCTGTTATAGCTGTGTTGGAAGCGTAATTGCCATGCATACCCAGCCATCCCAAATAATTGGGGTGGTCGGTGGGTATAGCTCCGATTCCCATAAAAGTGGAAATGATTGGTATATGAAGTTTTTCCGAAAACTTTTTTATTTCTTCAGAAGCTTCACTTATAATTACTCCTCCACCGATATGTATGACAGGTTTTTTGGCATTTTCTATCACTTTTAGCAGTTTTTTTATTTGTAGCGGGTGCCCTTCGTAATTGGGGTGATAGCCGGGTAAATCAATTTTTGTGTCTGATTTTAATTTGGTTTTGGCAGCCATTACATCTTTTGGCAAATCTACAACCACCGGCCCTGGTCTTCCGGTTCGGGCAATGTAAAAAGCTTCTTTAATGGTTTGGGCGAGATTGTCAACATCTTGCACAAGGTATGAATGTTTTACAATGGGTCTTGTTATCCCTATTATATCCGCTTCCTGAAAAGCGTCACCACCTATCAAAACTGTGGGCACCTGACCGGTAAAAACAACCATAGGTACAGAATCCATATGTGCGTTGGTTATACCTGTTATGGTGTTTGTTGCCCCGGGGCCGCTTGTTGCAAAGCATACTCCTACCTTTCCACTGGCTCTTGCATAGCCGTCTGCAGCATGTGTGCCACCCTGCTCATGTCGGGGAAGAATGTGTCTCAAGTCAGCATCAAAAAGAGTATCGTAAATACCCAGCATAACTCCGCCAGGGTAACCGAAAATAACTTCAACATTTTCAGCTTTCAGGCTTTCTACTAAAATTTCTGCACCAGTTTTTATCATGACTATAACCTCTGATAATTATTTGTTAATTTGAAATATAGCGCCTTTTGAAGCGCTGCTTACATAAAGTGAATATTTAGCTAAATAACCTTTTGTTATTTTTGGAGATGGTTTTTTCCACACTGATTTTCGCTTATCGATTTCGGCACTGTCAACATCCAAATGTATTTTTCGTTCGGGTATATCTATGGATATTTTATCTCCGTTTTTAACATGGGCAATAATGCCGCCTTCAGCGGCTTCAGGTGATATATGACCAATACAAGGTCCTCTTGTCCCACCTGAAAACCTTCCGTCTGTAATAAGTGCAACCTGTTTTAGCCCCATTCCGGAAATTGCTGCTGTTGGAGCGAGCATTTCTCTCATCCCCGGGCCTCCTTTGGGACCTTCATATCTTATTACCACTACGTTTCCGTTTTCTATTTCTCCGTTCATGATAGCTGACAGAGCGTCCTCTTCAGAGTTATAAACCTTTGCACTACCGGTGAATTTCAGCATTTCCCCATCAACTGCAGACTGTTTTACCACTGACCCGTCCGGGGCAATGTTGCCCTTCAGGACGGCGATACCTCCTTCTTCATGGTAAGGGTTTTCAATGTCTCTTATGATATCGTTATCCAGACAAAGGGCTGAATCAGCTATGGTATATAGTTTTTCTCCTGTAACAGTAATGTTGTCTTTCAGAAGGGTTTTTAGTTTGTTTAGTACTGCAGGGATGCCACCTGCATATTCCAGATCTTCCATGAAATATTCTCCGCCTGGTCTGAGGTTTGTAATGTGTGGTGTAATCCTGGACAGTTTGTCGAACAGTTTCAAATCCAGTTCCTTGTCCGCTTCGTTAGCTATTGCAGGCAGGTGAAGTGCTGTGTTGGTGGATCCGCCAAGTGCCAAATCCACTGTTACTGCATTGTGGAAAGCTTTGTCATTAAGGATATCCCTCGGTTTAATATCCGATTTTACCAGTTCACATATTTGCGCACCTGAATCAAAAGCAATACGTTTTTTCTTTGCCTGACCAGCCAATGCCGTTCCGCAGCCGGGTAAACTCATACCCATAGCTTCAGTCAGGCATGCCATTGTATTGGCCGTGTATAGCCCTTGGCAGGAGCCCTGGGAAGGGCAGGAGCACATTTCCAGATTTTCCAGTTCCTGCTGGTCGATTTCACCATTTCTGTATTTTGCAATGGCTTCAAAGGTGTCCCGGACAAAAGATCTTCTTTGCATACGCCAGTTTCCGCTCACCATAGGTCCGGCTGTGACAAAAATTGATGGAATATTCAATCTGGCTGATGCCATAAGCATTCCCGGAGTAATTTTGTCACAGTTTGTCAGAAAGACAACCCCGTCAAGCCTGTGGGCTTCAACCACACATTCTATCATATCAGCAATAGCGTCACGGCTGGGTAATGAATAGTGCATTCCCTTGTGCCCCATTGCTATACCATCGCAAATACCAGGTACGGAGAAAATAAAACTTTGTCCTCCACCTGTGTGTACACCTTTTTCTATTGAGCGCTCCAAATCTCTCATCCCGGTGTGTCCGGGTATTAAATCGGTAAAGCTTGAACAGAGACCTATAAATGCCCTGTCCATGCTTGATTTAGGCACACCTGTGCCGTAAAGAAGAGAACGATGGGGCGCTCTTGAGTAATCTTTTTTTATTTCATCACTTCTCATATTCTAATTCTCCTGTTTAATTTTACTTAAAATTGTTTAGAAAAATAACACAGACTTTTATTTTTTTCAAGATTTATCATTTGGTGTCGGTCGAGCTGACAAAAAAACTGTCATTTCGATTCTCGCACTTAAAGCGTTAAGTGCGCGGGTCGAAATCTTTGATGCTGTTTGACAAAAAGTACCCTCTTTTTACCTCCCCCAAGTTTTAGTTCAATGTTCAACGTTCA
>DDHP01000095.1:22801-50387 GCA_002338145.1 Deferribacteraceae bacterium UBA1873
GTTCAATGTTCAACGTTCGCCGTTTATCAATTATATCTGTTCAGTTCAGTCCATTACTCCAGAAAATACCTCATTCTAAGATAGGAAAGTATAGGGCTTGATTCGCCTGCCCTGCTGAATGTAGCAAAATTCACACATCATTCCCTTTACATTTTCCAAACAATTCACTAATATAAATTTATGAACAGTAAAGTACATTTTATTGTATACAGAATTTTTGTGAATGTTGTGGGTGTTGGTTTGGCAGCAATGCTTTTTAAGCATATACATATAGATTCTTTTATTATCCTTATGGTGAGTGCTTTGCTGCTCACAGCTCTTAATGCTTTTGTGAAACCTGCTCTTGTTTTACTTACTTTGCCTTTGCAGTTGCTTTCTTTCGGGCTCTTTTATCTTGTGGTGAATGCTATTGTGCTGGAACTTACTTCTTTTTTTATTACCGGTTTTGTTGTGGACGGTTTTTGGACTGCAGTGGGAGGCAGTATTGTTATATCTATAATTAATATTTTATTTGATATTTTTTCCACCAACTCGGATATGAGGTATATTTATTGGATACGAAAGAGGTAAAAGAGGATCTGGACAGGCTGGAAAATCTTATCAAAATGATTAATTTTGACTATAATCAATATTTTGCGGGGAATAAGCAGTATCCACCGCTGGTTTATGAGCGAGAAGCCAATAAGTTGATTCGTAAATACAATATTACTCAACTCACAAATACAACACTTCGTTTCAGGTTTAATAATCTTGTTGCAAGGTATGTTACTTTTCGTGAAAAATGGAAGCGAAAGATGATGGAGTTTGAAGGGGTGAAAAAGGCGGTTCCGAAAAAAGTTATTGCTAATAAGAATAAACCGTTTTATCAGAAAGAACTTGATAAAATACCGGATAAATATGACAAAACAAAAGTTGTGGATTTAATAGAGTCTAAAATAGACAATTTTAAAAGTAAAGGTTACAATAATGTTGATGTTAATATTGAACTAAATGAGGGGAAAATAAAACTAAAGGTTAGGCCTAAGTAATGAAGAAAATTTACAAGTTGCAATTTTACCATCATAGCAAGGAAGTGTACACATTATATGCCGGCTCAGTTAGCCCATCATCTTTTTTGGGCCTTGTGGAGGTTTCTGACATTATGTTTATGGGTGAATCGGATATTTTGATTACGCCTAATGATGATAAAATAAAAAGTGAATTCAAAAATGTTGAAGTTACTTATATTCCCATCAATTCTATTATAAGGATTGATTATGTGCATGTGGATAAAGGAACACCGGTAATTAAGCTGTATGATAAAAATAGCTGATTGCATCTTTGTCTTTGGTGCGTTTTTTTAATGAAAATTTTTGATAGATATATTTTAACTCAGGTTTTTCCTGTTTTTATTTTAGGAAATGTTTTTTTTATTTTTTTGCTACTTTTGGATAAATTAGTGGCTTTGGCGGAACTTTTTTTTGCGAAAAATGTACCTATCTTTCTTATAATACAGACAATTATATACTATTTACCTTCTTTTTTAGCTATAACCATTCCTACTGCCACTTTGCTCAGTGTTCTTATTGTTTTTTCTAGAATGTCGGTTGACTCTGAGCTCATTGTTGCAAGATCATCGGGGGCAGGGTTAAAGCAGATATTATACCCGGTTGCTCTTCTTGGTATTTTTGCTACAGCATTAGCTCTTTTGATGACGTTGCTACTGATGCCTATGGGAAATAAAATGGCTATTGATAATTTGAAAAGAATTTCCAAAACAGTTTCCATTAATGATATGAAGGAGAATCAGCTGTACGATGATATACCGGGCGTATTAATTTTTGTCCGAAAAATTTTGGGTGAGAATACCTTTGGACAAATGACGGTTATTGATAAAAACCAGGGTCTTATTATATCATCCCGGGAAGGTAAAATCCTCACAACAGATAAAAGTGAAATTGCTTTTGTCTTTAAAGATGGTACTTTGATGAGGAAATCCGACGAGTCTTACTCCAAAATTGCTTTTAATTCTTTTAAAGTAAGAATACCTGTCCCTGTTGATGAAAAATTTCAAATACAAGGTGAACGTTTCATGTATCCCGGACAGCTTGTTAAAAATTTTGATAAAAAGCTGTATAAATTCGAGTTTTCCAAACGCTTTGCTATAGCTTTTGCTGCTTTTATTATGGCTGTTCTTGGAATGGCTTTCGGATCATTTTTCCACAGAGCCGGTAAATCTTTGGGTGTTTTTTTCTCTTTGGTAGTTGTTTTCTTCTATAATATTATACTGATTTTTTCTGAAAATATGATTAATTATATCAATCCTTTTTTGGCAGCGTGGCTTTCTAATATTTTATTCGCTGGAGTGGCTGTATTTGTGTTAAAGAAGGTGTTTAGGTGATTTTCAGCAGGTATATTATCAGGCTTTTCCTGGGAAAGCTTTTGACCGCACAACTTTTCATATTGGTTATATATACCACTTTTCTGATTTTACAGCATATGGAATATATGACAGAATATGGCAGCAGTGTTTTGCAGATTTTTATTTTTGATGTAATGAAAGCGCCTTTCTCCATTTATCAGACAATGCCTATAGCGGTTATTGCAGCTACGATATTCACCATTCTGACTTTGGTTAAAAATCAGGAGATACTTGCATATGTTAGCCTTGGTGGAAAAATAAGAAGTATAGCGTTTATATTTTTGGCTACAGGTTTTGCTATTGCATTGGTGTTGTTTTTAATAGGAGAGTATGTATATCCAAAAATCGAATACAGCCGAGATAAATATAAGGTCGAAAATATTAAAGGAGGCAATTACAACCCTATTAATAAATTATCCGATTTATGGGTAAAAGAAGCAAATGACAGATTTATAAATGTAGCTGTAGCTGATCCTGTGGACAAAATCCTGGTGAATGTAGTGGAATATTATTACAATAAAGAGGGTGGTATATATAAAATTGTCAGTTTTGACAGAGGTGTTTACAATAAAGCAAAATGGGTTTTAGAAAATTATAAAGAATTTGATACCAGTAAAATCCCTAAATTAATTAACGAAGTTGATAAAAAAAGAATAAATAGTGAAACCTATGATAATATTGTATCCATCATTGAAACAAATCCGAAACTGCTTTCTGTCAAAGAGCTTGACCGGATTATTAAAGTTTATGAATCAAAGGGTCTTAATTCGGATAAGTACAAGCTGTTGTTTTATAAAAAATTTGCCCATCCGCTAAGTATAGTCGTACTTATTCTCTTGATTGTCCCCTTGACTATAAGTTTTTCAAGACATTACTCATATATTGCTCTTGCTGCCAGGGCAATGTTTGTGGGTTTTGGTTTCTGGCTCTTTGTTGCATCGGGTGAATCAATGGGAAAAGCCGGTATTCTGTCTCCGTTTTTTGCGAATTTTTTACCACATTTTGTGTTTGCCGTTTTGGCTGTTATTTTCTTTTACAGAAAGGAAAAAGGCTCTGATTAAGTTTTATTTAAAAAAATCTGATTTGACTTTACATTGAAAATGCAATAGTTGTTGAAAAAAATTACGTGGAGGACTGTTATGAGAAAAATTGCAGTATTGCCCGGTGACGGTATCGGACCTGAAGTAATGGAGCATACAATAACTGTTTTGGATAGTATCGCTGAAAAATATGACGTGAAATTTGAATACAACTTTGCTGATGTGGGTGGGATTGCTATTGATAAGTTTTCCACACCTTTGCCTGAGAATACTTTGGCAGTTTGTGAAAATGCTGATGCTATATTATTTGGTTCTGTTGGTGGTCCTAAATGGGAAAATCTGCCTCCGGAAAAGCAACCGGAAAGAGGTGCGCTTCTTCCTTTGCGAAAACATTTTGAATTATTTGCCAATTTGCGCCCTATTAAAGTTTTTGATTCACTCAGTGAAGCATGTTCTCTGAAAAAAGAATTTTTTTCTGATGGGATAGATATTGTGATTTTCAGGGAATTGACAGGGGGGATATATTTCGGGGAGCCTAAGTATGTGTCTGAAGACGGGGAATATGCTGTTGATACTATGAGATATTCTAAAAAGGAAGTGGAAAGAATAGCCAGACTGGCTTTTGAAGCTGCCGCAATACGTGCAAAAAAGGTAATGAGTGTTGACAAGGCTAATGTCCTGATGAGCAGTGTTTTATGGAGAGATACGGTTAATAATTTACAGAAAAAAGAATTTCCTGATATTGAGCTAAGCCATATGTATGTGGATAATGCAGCTATGCAGCTTGTAAGGAATCCTTCGCAGTTTGATGTTATTTTAACGGGCAATATGTTTGGTGATATATTAAGTGATGAAGCAGCAATGTTAACAGGCTCACTTGGTATGCTTCCTTCTGCGTCACTTAATGCTGACGGTTTTGGCCTGTATGAGCCTATAGGGGGTACTGCACCTGATATTGCCGGGAAAGGACTTGCTAACCCTACAGCCCAAATGTTGTCAGCTTCTCTTATGCTAAGATATTCCTTTGGTATGGATGATGCTGCCAAAGAAATTGAAAATTCTATAGAAAAAACACTGGAAAAAGGTTACAGAACCGGGGATATTTTTTACGGTAAAGAGTGTGAAAAAAAGGTTAGTACTGCAGAATTTGCAGAAGTTGTACTTTCTTATATAAAATAAGGCGGAAATAACCGCCTTATTTTTCAACTATTTTTTGTCTTTATCGTCATCGTTTAAGTTTTTTGTGAAAAGTTTGAACATTTCAATAGGAACAGGGAAAACAATTGTTGAATTTTTTTCATTACCTATTTCGTTAAGTGTCTGCAGGTATCTAAGCTGAATAGTTATGGGGTTAGCTGACATTATGTCACTTGCTTCGGCAAGTTTTGTGGAAGCTTCCAATTCACCTTTTGCGCTGATAACTTTAGACCTTCTGATTCTTTCAGTTTCAGCCTGTTTTGACATAGCCCTTTGCATTTCATTGGGCAGATCTATGTGTTTAATTTCCACTGCACTAACTTTTACTCCCCACGGGTCTGTTTGTGCATCAATTACAGACTGAAGATCACTGTTTATTTTATCTCTGTTGGAAAGTAAGTCATCCAGTTCAAACTGACCAATGATACTTCTCAGGGTAGTTTGACAGAGCTGGGAAGTGGCATAAAAATAATCTTCAACCTCCAGTATTGCCTTGTCAGGATGCACCACTCTGAAATAAACAACAGCATTAACTTTTACGGAAACGTTGTCCTTTGTGATTACGTCCTGAGGGGGAACATCCATTACCACTGTCCTTAAATTTACTTTAACAAGTTTTTCAATGAAAGGTATAAGTATGATAAGCCCAGGTCCCCTGACTGCCACATATCTTCCGAGACGAAAAACCACGCCCCGCTCATATTCTTTGAGTATCTTTAATATGTTAACAAGTAGTGAGATTATCAGTAATATTACTATTGTTAACGCTGTTGTGGCATTAAACATGTTGACCTCCATACTAATATTTTGTAATATCTTTTTCTTAACACCCGGAATACTTTTCCTCGTGTTAGTCATAATTTATTATAACTTAATAAAAATAATAAATAAAGGTGTTTTGATGATTTACAGTATGACAGGTTTTGGCAAAAATATACTCACCAATGATTACTGTACGGTGAAAACGGAAATAAAAAGTGTTAACAGCAAGTTTTTGGATGTTCGTTTTCGATTGCCTCGAGGTTTCAATTTTCTGGAAATTGAACTTATGAAAATTTTCAAGAAAAGCATTATCAGGGGCAAGGTTGATGTCAATGTTGAAGTACAGTTTAAAAAGGCAGTAAAAATTCCCAAAATTAATCACGATACACTGAATTTGTACCTGGCGGTATTAAGGGAAATACAGATGGAAAGTGAAGTTCTTGATGATATAAGGATTGATCATTTGATTCACTTTGAGGATATACTGGAATTCAGTGCTGATACTGAAGCAGAAGAGAAAATAGGTACCCAAATTGTGGATTCAGTGAAGAAAGCTGTTGATGAGCTGATTCTGATGAGGGGAAATGAAGGTGAAAATCTGTATAAAGATTTAATATTACGGATAGAAAATTTGGAATCCGGACTGAAACATATCAATGACGTTAAGGATAAAGTTTTTGACTATTGGTATGAGAAGTTCAGAAAAAGAATGGAAAGTCTGGATGTTGATTTTGATAAAGACAGAATTACCCAGGAAGCAGGATTCTATGCTGAAAAATCTGACATAACGGAGGAAGTGGTAAGGATAGATTCTCATTTGAAATTGTTTAGAAAGACTTTGGAAGAAGAAAACTCTAACGGCAAAAAACTAGATTTCATTTCCCAGGAACTCCACAGAGAGTATAACACTATTGGTTCAAAAAGTAATTTTTCCGAAATAACTGATTATGTTATTAGTGCTAAAACTGAGATAGATAAAATCAGAGAGCAGGTACAGAATATTGTCTGAACAGTGCAGCCGTGAATTAAAAAAAGGGAAACTTTTTATTGTCAGTGCTCCCAGCGGAGCAGGCAAAACCAGTTTATGTAATAAACTGTTAAGTAAATATGAAAACTTAAAGTATTCCATATCTTATACCACAAGAAGCCCAAGGGACAGGGAAAAAGACGGCAAGGATTATTTTTTTGTTAATGAATCTGTTTTTGAGTCGATGATTAAAAATGATGAGTTTATCGAGTGGGCGATAGTGCATGAAAATTATTACGGTACTGCGAAAAACTTTATTTTTAACAACCTGAGGAATGGTTATGATATTATTCTGGATATAGATCCCCAGGGTGCCAGAATATTACGCAATAAACTGGGGTTTGGCGTATATGTTTTTATTATTGCTCCTAGTATCAGAGAGTTGAAAATCAGATTAAAGAGAAGAAGAAGTGAAACAGAAGAAAAAATGGATAAGCGCTTGAAAAATGCGTTAAAGGAAGTACAATATTACAGAGATTATGATTATATAATTGTGAACAAAGATTATGATAAAGCTTTTAAAGAGCTTGAGAGTATATTCATTTCTGAGCATCTTCGGACTGAAGATATAGATGATATAAAAAATATAATGGATCTGGAGGTTTAAATGCCGTTACTTGATATTGAAAAGGGTGTGAAAAAAAGTGAAATAAAGAGTAGATTCAGGCTTGTTCATATAGCAGGAATGAGATCCAGGGAGTTACTGAATCCGAAAGAGGATACTTTGGAGTGTCAGGAAAGCAGGTATATGAAATATACAACAAAAGCTCTCTCGGAGCTTATTAATGGCAAAATAGATTTTGAGATATTGCCTGAAGACGAGGAAACTTCAGAGAATGAGTAACATTTTGGTGGGGGTGACAGGAGGAATTGCCTGTTACAAAATCCCTACTTTGTGCAGAAGACTGAGGGATAAAGGGCATGATGTTAAAGTCATAATGACTGAATCTGCCTCTAAATTTGTTACCCCACTTACATTTGAATCTGTTACTCATAATATGGTTTATATTGATGATTTCAAAGAAAATGAAGAACCGGATAATATATATCATATAGATTTAGTGAAATGGGCAGATGTTTTTGTTATTGCTCCGGCTACAGCAAATACAATAGCCAAAATAGCAACCGGCATTGCAGATAATCTGCTTACATCTGCCGTACTTGCAAAGCCTGCAGAAAAGCCTCTTATTATTGTTCCCTCTATGAACAGTATTATGTATGAGAGCATTCAGAACAAAAAGAATCTGTATAGGTTATCAAATGAGTACGGTTATAATATTGTAGATCCCGTTGTGGGTAATTTGGCTTGCCAGGATGTGGGAGTGGGCAAACTTCCTGAGCCTGAATTTCTTGCTGATACTGTCCATGAAAAAATCATTTCTGCCGGAGACTACAAAGATATTAATTTCCTTGTGACAGCAGGAGCTACAAAGGAATTTATTGATCCGGTACGCTATATTACAAACCGGTCAAGCGGTAAAATGGGCTTGGCTTTTTGTGATATAATTAAAAGAAAGTCAGGTACCTTAAAGCTGATATGTTCTGACAGTATAAAAACAGATTATAATGCAGTTTTTGTGTGCAGTGCAGAAGAGCTGTTTGAAAAAGTAAAAGCATATGTGGAAAATACCGATATTTTGATTATGACTGCAGCTGTTGCTGATTATAGAGCTGCAAAATATAGCGATAACAAGATAAAAAAGAGTGACTCCAATATATTTCTGGAGCTCACTAAAAACCCGGATATTTTGAAAGAGCTGACATCATACAAAAGAAAACAGCAGGTATTTGTGGGATTCGCCGCTGAAAGTGAAAATCTACAAAAGAATGCTATGAAAAAGCTTATGGAAAAGAAACTTGATATGATAGTTGCAAATGATATATCCCGGAGGGATATAGGTTTTGATTCTTCTGAAAATGAGGTTACTGTTTTTTTTGCTGACGGTCGCGTTATCAATATTGATAAAGCGAGTAAACAAAAAATAGCTGAAATAATTTTAGAGTACGCCGTGGAAATATACAGAAATAAGAAAAAGATTTCTTAGTTATGAATCTGTTAAAAGATGTTTACGGAGTGGAATATATTCTGAAAAAACAGGGTTCAATGACGGGCGTAAAAGACTCCGGGGGCAGCGAATACGTGAGTGTGTCAGGACATAAAGATATTAATTTATTATTGAAAGAAACGGAACAATGCTTGCGGTGTATTTTATGTAAAACCAGATCAAATGTGGTTTTTGGTGAAGGCAATGATGCTGCCGATCTTATGTTTGTAGGTGAGGGACCGGGAGCGGAAGAGGACAGGCAGGGGCGCCCTTTTGTGGGCAGGGCAGGCCAGCTTCTTACAAAAATGATTAATGCAATGAATCTGGAAAGAAAAGATGTGTATATTGCAAATATTGTAAAATGTAGACCCCCTGAGAACAGGAACCCTTTTAAAGAAGAAATAGCTAAATGTATAGGATATCTTTATTCTCAAATAGATATTGTTAATCCAAAAGTAATTGTGTGCCTGGGGAGTGTTGCGGCTCAGGCTTTGCTGCAAACCGATAAGCCTATTTCAAGATTAAGAGGAACTTTTGTTGATTTAAACGGTATTAACGTTATGCCTACTTTTCATCCCGCTTATCTCCTTCGCAATCCCAAAATGAAAAGACCTGCTTGGGAAGATTTACAGGCAGTGATGAAAATTCTTAATTTATAAAATCAAGTTGTTTTTTGTATTTTGGCTGGGTATAATTAGTAAAAATGCATTTTAAAATGCATAAATGCTGGAGGACTTATGAAAAAGTTTATATTCTTCATATTAATGTTAGCTTTATTTGCTTTTTTAGTATCTTGTGCAGCACCGAAATTAGATCCTATCTCTATGCAGATTATGCCTGAGGATCAGCAACATGTTGCTATTCCCGAGGTTTGCAAAAACCAGTACAGGAGTAAAACTTTACGGGTGGCTGTTGTACCATTTATTAACAATACCACCTATGGCGATATGACTGCTCGGAACACTCAGGAGCAGGGGCAGGCGTCTCGGAAACATAAAGAAGCAGCTGTAGCTGGAGTCGTTGTGGGACCCGGAGCTGCCGGTGTGGGCTATGCTGGAGCCAGTCAGACGGATGTCAAGTATTCAAAGGATGTAAATACATTTATGCGCCAGATAGCTCCAAGAATAGGTGAGTTTGCCCAATCCGCGGTTGAAGATACTATTGTAAATATTGGAGGCGTGGAGGTATTTTCCCGCTCGCAAATGCAAAGTGTACTGAACGAACAGAATTTTCAGATGAACCTGGCTGACCAGAATACAATTGTGCAGTTCGGAAAACTTGCCGGCGTTGATTATATAATAGCTGGCAGTGTAGATAATATAAATGCTAAGTATGTACCCAAAACAGAATCCAATGACACGGGTAATGTTTTTTTAAATCTTACTCAGTCACTGGCTAAGTCCATGACTGAAGGCTGGAATATTACTACGCAGATGACTGTTCAGCTTATTGATGTTTCTACGGGGCAGGTACTTGTGTCTAAGAAAGTAGAAGGAAGGGAGCTGGGGGGCACGCAGCCTGGTTTTAATCCTGAGTTGGTTATTACTGGCGCTAAAAAAGCCATGAGTGAATCCATTGCCGATATAAAACCGGTATTTTCAGAGAGATTTGCAGCCAAAGCCTATATCAATCAACTTCGGGGTGGTAAATCTGCTGCATTTGTATCAATGGGTAGAGCTGACGGTATAAAGCCGGGGGATAAAATTGAAGCTTATCAGTTTATGGAGATTCAGGACTTTATGACGGGTAAGGTACAATGCTCAAAATCTAAAATTCCTGTTGAGTTGATTGTTTCAAATCAGGTTGAACAGGATAGTAGCTGGGTGATAATTAAAGGAGATGATGCAGCGAAAGCCAGGGTGAAAGTGGGTACACTTGTAAAAAGAGCTCCACTTAAAGGTCAAAGTTTTCTAAATAAACTGTACTGATTAGTGGATTTTAACAGAAGGGGTATTTTTATGAGGCAAATTTTTATTATTCTAATAATGATATTGACAATTCCATTTTACTCTTATGCCAAAACCGTTACTGCTGTGGGAGAGGCTGAAATAAAACAAGGCGATATCCCCTCTGCAAAAACTCAGGCTATTGCCAGGGCAAAATGGGCAGCATTGGAAAAAGCTTCCGGTGTTACCGTGAAAGCGGAAACTATTGTTCAAAATGCAAAACTTGTGGATGAAGCTATAAAAACGGAAGTTAAAGGTGTTGTGGATAAATATAGTATTGTAGATGAAGGTAAGGACGGCGATGTTTACTGGGTTCAGATTAAGGCTGATATTGTCCCTGAAGAAGCTAAGAAAGCTTTTGATTTTTTAGCTAAAAATACAAAAGTGGCAGTAATGCTTCCTGTTGTTTTCCCTAATGGTGAAGTGAGGGAATCCAATCCTTTGTCTGAGCATGTCATTAATGAATTGGTTGGGGAAAAGCTGGAAGTGGTTGATCTTGCAGCAAGTGGATCGAATATATCTGTGAAACAGCTGGAACATGCCATGGATAACAACAATTTTATGGAACTCAGAAATATTGCGAACAGTTTTCTGTCCGGAGTTATTCTTGTGGGTAAGGTTGATACAACAGCAACGGCCAAATCGGGAAAAGATGTGGGCTACGGTGTTACGCTTCCGTTTAATATCGTTACCGGGAGACTTACTTACAGACTTATCGGTGATAAAAACGGGCAGAAACTTGTACTTGCCAGCGGTTATGTATCCGCAAGAGGGCAGGGACCTACGGTGGAAGACGCCACTTATCGTATGATGGAAAATCTAAGAACTAATGTTTCCAATCAACTTATTTCTTTGGTAGTGGAAAAAATAAAAGGTGCAAACAGCAGGACTATTGATGTTGTTTTGGCCGGTAATAGTGAAATAGACAGGTTACTGGACTTAAAAAATGACCTCAATTTTATAAGCTGGGTTTTAAGTGTCGAAGATAAGTCCACGGATACCCTTGTTGTCAGATATCCTGAAAAATCCCTTTATCTGGCTGCCGCTTTGGAAAATTCAGGCAAATATGAAATCAGAAACCTAGAAGAATATAGAATTGTGCTCAGAACCCGTTAATTTAAAGCCGTCTGAAAAGGCGGCTTTTTTAGTTTTTGGCTGTTGTCTTACGGAAACTAGCATACAGAATAAATTATTGTAAAAAAGTATTTTTATCTGAATAATGGTATGACGCCGGATAGGTTTAACCTTGAAACTTAACTTTTCCATATGTATACTTGTTAGTAGAATAAATATGGAGGTGCTGTTATGCCTAAAATAGGTGTGATTTTGAGTGGATGTGGAGTATTTGACGGAACTGAGGTAACTGAAGCTGTGATGACTATGTATTTTTTGGAAAAAAAAGGTGCTGATATTGTGTATATGGCTCCGGATATTCAGCAATACCATGTGGTTAATCATCTGAATGGGGAGCTTTCCGAAGGTGGTGGCCGCAATGTTTTGGAAGAGGCTGCCAGAATAGTCAGGGGGAATATTAAGAATATGAAAGACATTAATATTGATGAGTTGGATGCGCTCGTTATCCCAGGCGGTTTCGGTGCTGCCAAAAACCTGACCTCTTATGCTATTGACGGGAATAACTGCAAAGTAAACCAGGATGTAAAGGATGCTGTGAAGAAAATTATAGAAGCGAAAAAACCCCTTGCTGCAATCTGTATAGCACCTGTGCTTGTTGCAAAAGCTCTGGAAGGCACTGGAATTAAATCAAAACTAACGATTGGTAATGACGAAAAAGTCGCCGGTTCAATCAAATCTTTTGGAGCAACGCACGTAGAATGTCCTGTTAAGGAAGCGGTAGTGGATGAAAAAAATAAAATAGTTACCACTCCGGCTTTCATGCTTGGACAGAATACCTTAGAAGTAGCTGCAGGTATTGAAGATACAATCGAAAAACTGTACAAATTTTTAAAATAATCTTGAAGCAAGAGGGAGATTATTCCCTCTTGCTTTTAATTGGTTGGTATTGTTTTCGTTAATATGTGAGGTTGGTTAAAAATGCTGTTTGCTACTGTTTTGATATCTTTTATTGTTACAGATTCGATTTTTTCAGTGTATTCCAGGTAATAGTCTTCGATACCAAGGGTATATGCCATGCCGATATCATTTGCTTCGGATGATGTTTTTTCCCTTTGAAATACCGTCTGAGCTTTGAGACGTTTTTTTGCTCTTTCTACAGATTTTTCAGAGATGTTCCCCTCTGTTATATCTTGTATAATTTTTTCTATTTCTTCCAAAGGCTTCCGGTTTTTTTCAAACTGTCTTGTGTAAAAGAATGTAAAGCTTCCGCCCTTTTTTAATCCCATATAACCACCAAATACCATATTTACAAGCGGTTTCTCTATATTTTTTAATTTTTCATTAAGCAGAGAGTATTCTCCACCTGAGAGTATTTCGGTCAAAACTTCCAACGCGTATCTGTCTTTTTCAGTGATTGGAGGAGCTCTGAATACCAGTGCTGTGTATTCCTGAGAAATATCTTTTTTGAATACTTTCTCAACATTGCTTAATTTTGTTGGTTTGCCGAAATCTTTATTTATTACTTGTGAATTCTTTGTTTTATTGAAATATTGTAAAGCCAGCTTTTTTGCTTTATCAAATCCCAAATCGCCAACTACCACCAATGTCATATTTTCCGGATGGTAAAATCCTGAATAGTATTTAAGCAAGGTCTTTTTGTCAAATGAGTTTACATTGTCAACCGTACCGATTATTTCCCTTTCATAAGGTGTATTTTCAAAAAGCTGCTCAGATATATAAACCCACATATCATGAGTGGGGCTGTCATGTTTTCTCATTATTTCCTGGATGACAACAGGCTTTTCTTTCTCGATTTCCTTTTCCGGAAATGTTGCTTCAAAAACCATTTCGCTTATGACATGAAAAGCGATTTCAGCATTAAAAGTGGGTATCGTAATGTAATAAAATGTGTAATCTTTGCTTGTTGCGGCATTCATCTGCCCGCCTTTGGATTCCACCAGCGTATCTATTTCGTCAGGGGCAAAAGATTTTGTCCCTTTAAAAACCATATGCTCGAGGAAATGGGATATACCGTTGTTATCTTTATTCTCATTTATTGAGCCCGTTTTCATCCACAGCTGGACTGAAGTTACTTTTTTATCAGGTGTGTGTTTATATACAAGTTTTACCCCATTATCCAGGTTGTATGTTTCCAGAGCAAACAATGATCCCTCCCACATTATCAAAATAGTAAAAAGTATTAATAGTTTCTTCACGTTAACCTCTTAAAGTCAATATTTGTTTATAATGTCAAACAAACTGTCTATTATTACATTAAAAGGGACAAGGCTTTGTACTTCACCATTTTCTATAGACTCCAAAAAGTTTTTATAGTTCATAAAAAATACTGACTCATTTTTCATTAAATCTTCAAACCATGTAAAAGAATTAATTGTAGTCTTTTTAGCCAAATGTTTTTGAAGGTTTTTTGATCTCTTTAGTAAATTTTCCCTGTTAATACTGTCCCATGAAGTTTTCAGTGGTATGTTTTTTATCCCTGTCGAAATAGTATGTAGGGAAAGTTCTTCTCCTATGACAAAATAATTTTCAATAGCATTTTTATAGTCAAGCTTGTTGGTTACTGAAATTTCGAAAAGATCAAAAACCGGTTTTATATATCTTATATTACAAAGAGACTCTGCAATCTCCTGTGTACAGTTATTTTTCATTAAATCTTCTTTTATTTTGTTAAAATTGTTTTTTAAATGGCCTGTAAGATTTTTAGGTATTAAATCTTTTATTTCTGTAAATTTGTCCGGGTATTCAGTTATCATTTTGTAGTTTTTGTCATTAAGAAGCCATTCAAGCGCAACTTTCAGGGTTTTTTCCACTTCGGTGAGCATATAGTACTGTATTGAGGTGTTAATTTTGTAGTCCATCACTCTTATTTTTTTTCTCAGACCATCTGTCTCCATCAGATTATCGGCAAAAATGTATCTTTTCATCAGTTTGTTAAAGTCTGCACCCGTATTATTATGTATCATAGGAAAAAGGGTGGTACCTGCCTGGTTTACAGATTTATTGACAAGCATGGTGGCGGCAATTTCATTTTTCAGCCTGTGCTCATTGAGATATTTTTCGTATTTTTGTAAGATTGTTTTTGGGAAATAGTTAAGATAAAGCTGTTGCATGAGATCGTCATCCAGATTAACATTTTCCACAATTTCATCATAGAGAAGTATTTTTACATAGGACATCAGTACAGCCAGCTCCGGCCGGGTGGCAGCCCTTTTTTCTTTAATAAAGTTTATATTTTCTATATCAAATTTTAAAAGACCTATATCTTTCAGATACTTAGCTGTAGCCTCAAAGGGTATGAAATTTTCCTGATTTCGCAGTAAATCACAGGATATTGTTTCAGATTGTTCATAATTGTCCTGTAACACCAAATCGGTAACTTCATCTGTCAGCTTATGTATAAGGCTATCCCGCTCCTGCTGTGATTTTAACACTTTGTTTTTTAGGAGAATGTCGAGAAAAATTTTCAGGTTGACTTCATGATCCGACATATCCACGCCGCCGGAATTGTCTATGGCATCTGTGTTTATCAATCCTCCGTTTAATGCAAACTCAATTCTGGCTTTTTGGGTTAAGCCAAGATTGCCACCTTCCCCCACAACTTTACTGTTCAGTTCAGAGGCATTTATTCTAACATTGTCGTTGGCTTTATCCCCAACATCTTCATTGGATTCGCTAGTACTTTTTACATATGTTCCAATGCCTCCGCTCCACAAGAGTTCCACCGGTGCTTTTAATATTTCCCTTATTAATTCTTCTCCGGTGAGAGTATTTGCCGAAATATTTAACTGTTTTTTCATCTGAGGGGTAATTTTTATCCGTTTGGCGGATCTGTCGAACACTCCTCCACCTTCTGATATTAAACTTTCATTATAATCTTTCCATGTGGATTTTGGTAATTTAAATAATCTTTCACGTTCAATGAAACTTATTTCCGGATCAGGCTCAGGATCCACAAAAATGTGCATATGGTTAAATGCTCCCAATAGTTTTATTTTTCTTGATAAAAGCATACCGTTTCCAAATACATCACCACTCATGTCACCGATGCCTGCAACTGTAAAAACTTCTTCTGATATATTCTTGCCCAGTTCTCTGAAATGTCTCTTTACAGACTCCCATGCTCCTCTGGCGGTTATACCAACCTTTTTGTGATCATATCCTGCGCTGCCGCCGGAAGCGAAAGCGTCTCCCAGCCAGAACTTGTATTCTTTGGAGACGGAATTGGCTATATCGCTGAATGTTGCTGTTCCTTTGTCTGCTGCGACTACAAGATATGGATCTTTTTCATCGTAGATTACTGTATTTTCAGGTTGAATAATGTCTTTGCCGGAGTAGTTGTCGGTGATATCCAGGAGTCCTCTTATGAAATTTTTGTACTGTTCTATTACAAAATTTCTGTCCTGATCTATATCTGCGAAACGTTTTTTTACAATAAAGCCGCCCTTGGAGCCCACAGGAACGATGATAGTGTTTTTTACCATCTGTGTTTTTAACAGTCCGAGTATTTCCGTCCTGAAGTCATCAAATCTGTCGCTGAATCTCAGTCCCCCACGTGCAACTTTACCGCCTCTGAGGTGGACACCTTCAACATGAGGCCCGTGGACATAAATTTCAAACATGGGTTTTGGATCCGGCAGTATATCCAGCTCATAGCTTTTAATTTTAAATGATATATAGTTTTTGGTAGGTGTCTGATAGTAATTGGTCCTTGTCATAGCATTTATTGTTTCCATTAGGTGTCTTAATATCGTATCTTCGAGTACGGAAGATATGGATTCAATTTCCTCCATCAGTTTTTTCTGAATTTTTTCTGTCTCCCTTTTGTCATAGCAAGGATTGAATTTTAAATCAAAAAGATTTACAAAATGTTCCGCGATTTTTGGATTGTTTAGCAATGCATTGTTAATTGACTGTTTACTGAATGTGTAGTTAATTTGCTCCACATAATTTCTGATGGCCCTTAAAATGTCTATCTCCCTGTAATCCAGGCCGATTTGTATTAACAGATTGTTGAGTTTGTCATTTTCAATTTTTTCCAAAACTGCAGCGGTGAGCATATCAGGAAGCTTTGTACTGTATTCTTTAGCGAATTTCTGAATATTTTCGATATCTGCAAGATAAATATTGCTTATGTAATAGGACTTGTTTTGTGTGGAAAGGTGGTATATTTCCTGCTCATGAACTTTTAGTCCGATATTGTTGATTATCGGCATTATATCAGTGAGAAGTATCTTTTCTTCCGAGTATATTTTCAGCACAATTTTGTTTTTTTCGTGGTATACGGCAGATCTGAGCTGATCAAACTTAACAAGGTTGGAAATATCAAATGCTCCTTCTTTAGGGCTGAGCTTTGTCCGGTAATTTTCAGAGAAGGTGTTTACAAAAGTATGGTATATCTGATCTGTCATCAGACCGGAGTACCTTATTGAAAGCAATTCGTATAATTCGTCATTCCAGTCACGTAAAATTTCCTGAACAACACCTTTGAGATCATTGTCTTTTATTGTATCCAGAATTTTCAGATCTTTCAGATAGAGGTGAAAGTGTATAAAATGATATCCATGCTCATCACTTCTGTATGTACTGTCCAGTACATTTGCGTTTAACAGTTTTGTGAACTGTTTTTTCAGATCATTAATCAGTTCATTGGAAAATTTTTCAGAAGGAATAGCCAGTAGCATATAAAAATTCTTCAATGGCCTGAAATTTTTCCAGTAAAGCCTTATTTGGTTTTTACCCTGGAGGGAAAGTACTGTTTCAAGTATTTCTATTAGTGTTTCTTTGTCGAAATTGAATATTTCTGTTTTTGGAAAATAGTTTACGATATCTCTTATCCACTTGAAGTCGTGGGATCCCTGGACAAATTTGAAATAGTTGAATACATCAGCTATTGTTTTCCTCAGCAGGCTGATTTTATAGGGGGGTGTATTTATTGCTTCTTTTGAAAAAACACCTATAAGCGTTATTACAGAGCAGGAGTTGTCGTTGAAGTCAGTAATCATGACTCTGTCATAGTTTATACGTTTTTTAACTTTTGATTTATGAACGGATTTGTCCACAATAACGGGATAATTATTTATGTAGTGTAGTTTATCTGTTTGTATGGCTTTTATAATGGAGGGGATAAGGGATAATGTTCTGTTAAGTTTATAAACACCAAATTGTTCCAAATCATACTTGCCGGTTTTCAAATCAATATCTTTAAGAATACGTACACCCTGAAGTATAAAGTTATCGTTCATGAGCCAGTCCAGAAACTCAGAAACTTCCGGTGAGATGTTTTTATACGTTTCCGAAATATTTTTTACCAGATCGTTCATATCAGGAAAATCATCAACAGTAAGTATAACTTCATTGTAAATGGATTTAATTTCCTTTTGAATTTTGTCAAATTCAGATTCTTCGACATTTTCCAAAAATACAACAACAAAAGATTCATTTTTTGACCCCAGCTCAGCTTCTTTTAAACTTGTTATTTCCCCTTTGACATTACGTTTTACACTGTAAATGGGGTGGAGAATAAATTGTTGATTGATGCCGGCTTCAAAAAAATATTCTCTTATACTGTCAAGTAAAAATGGCCTGTCGTCTGTGCACAGCGTTATCAGAGAAAAGTTGCCAATAAAAAAAGAAGAACTGAAAGGTGTTGTGTGGTCCATAAAGAATTTTTTCTTTTTTCTTTCATTAAATTTTTGAAACAGAAATTTGACGAATTCGTATAAATCCTGATTGGTAAGAATTTCCAGAAAATTCAGAGGAAGCTGCCTTATAAATATCTCAGAAAAAACGTAAAACGGGGGATTATTTTTTTCACAGTCTCCAAAAACCTCTTTGTGCCTTTTATTGATTGTATCTATATTTTTTCGTTCTCTTATTTCGTTACCTGTTAAAAAAGAAATGTTAAACATAACGCCTCCTGTGAATGTTTGTACTTTAGAAGCTTATTTGGCTACAAATTAGAAAAGCTTCATATATCTACGTTGTAATACATAAAATTTTGTTTGACAACGATAAGTTTTTGGTGTCCTCCAAATTTTTGCATGTTCTATTGTGTAAAACACATTCAACCACTGATATACAGGCTAACTTGTTGTAAAAAACAAATTTTTTATAATTATAAGTGGCGTTAATAGGTTTCGGAAATCATTTAATTATTTGCTTAAAGTTAAATCATGTTGATTCGGTATAGTATGGCATGTTTTGCATATACCTAATATTGTTAGAAGATTTTTTATTGTTTGCCCTGTTAACCCCCATATAATTCTACCTTTGTAATTATAAAAGTAGACCTCATGCTCAGCATTATGTCTTATCCACATTTCCTGCCAATATGTTTCGTTTTTATAAAAAAAGTCCAGGGGGACGCTGAAAATTTCCTCAACCTCACTTTCCTGAGGTTTCAACGAATCGATAGCGCTAACATCAGTAACTACTCCAACAAAAGGGGTTACACTTATGTTTGTAACAGAATACTGGTCGTCCAATTTGCCTAAAATATCTATATATTTTCTACTCAGATTTATTTCCTCCTCGGTTTCCCTTAATGCAGTATCCAACTTTGTTTTGTCGCTGTTATCTTTTGAGCCGCCGGGAAACGAAACTTCTCCGCTGTGATACAGGAGGTGTTTGCTCCTTTTTGTGAGTATTATATGAATTTTGTCGTTTTGAAAAAAAAGCGGCACAAGAATTGCCGCTTCCTTTTTTGTTGGAGCCAGGATCCTTCTTTCATATGAAAGGAAAGCTTTTTTTAGGCATATTTTCCAATAGTCACAGTTTTCCTTCAGAGTATACGTGTTATTATTCCGGTTCAGAAATTTCATTTTTCAAATCTTTTATTTCTCTGTCCAGTTTTTCATAGTCCATTTCTGAAATTATCTTTTTCAGGGTATTTACTTTATCTAAGAGCTTTTCGTGTTCATCTCTTGATACCAGATTCATTTTTTGAATGAATTCATTCCTGAAATCCTCAAATTTTTCACTGAATTCACTTGCAGTTTTATCAGTGGAATCCATTAGTTCCTTTAAAAATTGTGCCTCTTTGGATTGAAGTTTATCCCCTTTTTGGATAAGCTCGTTAAATGTGGACTTTGCTTTTTCTTCAGTCGTAGCTGCCAGTCCCAGCCCGGCTAAGAAAAGCTTTTTGGCAAATTCATTCATAATTTTATACCCCCTTTTATATTATATTATACAGCTTATTGAGGGCTTCATCAATCTTATTTATATTTTTCCCTCCTGCTTGTGCCATGTCTGGTTTTCCACCGCCGCTACCACCGCATACAGCTGCTACTTGTTTTACTATGTCTCCGGCATGATATTTATCTGTCAGATCTTTTGTTACACCACATATAAAGATAGCTTTATTATTATTTGCTGAGCCAATTAGAACAATCCCGGATTTTATTTTTGCTTTGGCTGTGTCTATTGTGTTGCGCAAGGTATTGATTTCCTGACCGTCCATTCTTAAAGTCAGTAATTTTACACCATTTTTAACTCGGACATTTTCCAGAAGTTCTTCCGTTTTTTCAGCATTTAACTTGTTTTTAAGACTTAAAACGTCTTTTTCCAGTTCTTTCTTTGCGTTAATTAACATTTCAACTGACTGCAATGCGTGCTCCGGATGTGTCCTCAATTTTTCCGAAATTGCGTTAATGTCGGAAAATCTGTCTGAGAGTACATCAAAAGCCCTTAACCCTGTTACAGCCTCTATACGTCTTATGCCTGAAGCTACACTTGATTCAGAGAGTATTTTAAAAACTCCGATTTCTCCTGTTTGCTGAACGTGACAACCACCGCACAGTTCCATGGAATAGTCTCCCACGCTGATAACTCTTACTTCTTCACCGTATTTTTCGCCGAATATAGCCATTGCACCCTTTTTCATGGCACTTTCTATATCAGTAATTTCTTTTTTTACTTTGAGATTGTTCTGGATAACAGTATTTATTTCTTTTTCCACTTCTTTAATTTCATCTGAGGAAAGGTGGGAAAAATGGGTAAAGTCAAAGCGAAGTTTTTCAGAATCTACAAGAGATCCTGACTGTCTGACATGATCACCCAACACATCTCTGAGAGCTTTATGGAGAAGGTGAGTGGCGGTATGGTTTTTCTCCACGGCCTTCCTTCTTTTCTCATCCACCTGTGCTTTAACAGTTGAATTCTTTTCAGCTGTTCCTTCTATAATTTTGCCTTTATGTACAATAAAGTCGTTACCGTATTTTATTGTGTTGTTAACTTTAAAAACAAAATTATCATTTTTGATTATTCCGGTATCACCCACTTGTCCACCACCTTCGGGATAAAAAGGTGTTGTTTCCAAAACTAATTCTGCATTTTCGTCTTTAAAGGTTTTGTTTACTTCTCCCGAATCGGTGATGATTGCCAATATACGGGAATCAAGTGTTGTCCGGGTGTATCCGTCAAAGACTGATGTATATTTTTCAGCAAGTTTTTTATATTTTGCATCTATAGTCTGGTCTCCGCTGCCTTTCCAGGCTTTTTTTGCTTTTTCCTGCTGTCTCGCCATTTCACTTTCAAAACCGGCTTTATCAAGTCGAAAATTATTATCTTCAGCAATATCTTCCAACAAGTCCACAGGGAATCCGTATGTATCATACAATGTAAATATTTCACTGCCCGGAATGATTTTATCGTTATCATATTTTTCCATTAAAGACGCTATTATCTTTAATCCTGTGGAAAGTGTATTTCTGAATCGTTGTTCTTCCTGTTTGACAAGTTTTGATATATAATTTTTCTTATCCGTAAGTTCAATGTAATGGTCGCACATAAAATCCACGACAAATTCACAAATTTTATAGAAAAAATTATTATTAATATCCAGCATTCTCCCGTGTCTCATAGCTCTTCGCATAATACGTTTTAGTACATAACCCCTGCCTTCGTTTGAAGGTATTACGCCATCGGCAATGAGAAACGTTGTTGCCCTGGCGTGGTCAGCTATTACACGTAAGCTAACATCCTGATGTTCACTGTCTTTGTAATTTATGCCAGCTATGTCAGCAGTTCTTTCTATTATTGGTTTTATTAAGTCTGTGTCGTAGTTGCTCATAACATGTTGAACAACGGCAGTTATTCTTTCCAGACCCATCCCTGTATCTATACTTGGTTTTGGCAAAGGATGCAGTTTTCCGTTTTCATCTCTGTCATACTGCATAAAGACAAGGTTCCACAATTCCAGATAACGGTCACAGTCGCATTCCGGGTCACAGTCACTTCTGCCACAGCCTACTTTTTCCCCCTGATCGATATGAATTTCCGAGCACGGGCCACAGGGGCCTGTATCACCCATAGCCCAGAAATTTTCTTTTTCCCCCAGTTTTAAAATCCTGTTTTCAGGGATTTTTATTTCATTTTTCCATATGTCGTATGCTTCATCATCTTCATAAAATACGGAGACATAAAGTTTACTTTTATCAAGCCCAATAACTTCTGTGAGAAATTCCCATCCGTAATGAATAGCTTCCCTTTTAAAATAATCTCCGAAAGAGAAGTTTCCCAGCATTTCGAAAAAGGTATGATGTCTTGCTGTTCTCCCCACATTTTCCAGGTCATTGTGCTTTCCACCGGCTCTGACAACTTTTTGGCATGTAGCCGCCCTGGTGTAGTCTCTTTGTTCAATCCCCAGAAATGTATCTTTAAATTGATTCATCCCTGCATTTGTAAAAAGTAATGTAGGATCATTTTCAGGCACCAGTGATGATGATTTAACCACAGTGTGATTTTTCTCTTTAAAGTAAGCTAAAAATTTTTCTCTTATTTCCGTACCTTTCATTTAGTTGCTTCCCCTTGTTCAGTTATTAATTTGACATAATACGCTTTAAATATTCATCCCATTCTACTGGAGTTAAATACTTTTTTTTACTGTTGCATTCCTTGCAGGCGGCTACAATGTTTCCCTTCGTTGACTTACCGCCTCTTACAATGGGGACTACATGGTCCATTGTGAGGTTATCCGAGCCTACATGTTTGCCACAATAATAGCAATAACCCTCAGCCAGTTTGTTTTTCCACCATTGCTTTTTTTTGAGAGATCTGGCTTTTTCTTTTTCTTTTTTTTGTGCCTTTTCATCAGCCTTTTCAAAAAAAATAAAATCATGTTTACAATTCATGTTGAAAATTATAGTTTAAAATGTAATAAATTTTCAACAAAAAAATATGGAGGATACACAATGTCTAAAACGGAGGCTACTGGTCTGGAATCGCTGGGCCTTGATAACCTTTCCAGAATATACTGGAATCTCTCCACTCCAGAGCTTTATGAGCAAACAATTATGAGACGGGAAGGGATATTGGCGCATTTGGGACCTATAGTGGTAAGAACAGGTCATCATACCGGGAGATCACCAAATGATAAGTTTGTGGTTAAGTCAGAAGGCTTTGACGATATCAACTGGTCGAAGGATAATAAGCCGATTGACAAAGAAAACTATGAAAAGATTTTTTCCAGGATGCGTTCATACCTGCAGACAAAAGATTTATTTGTTCAGGAATGTTACGCCGGGGCTGATGAAGAAAGCCGTATTAAAGTTCGTGTTATTTCCGAAACAGCATGGCACAGTCTTTTTGCCAGAAATATGTTTATCAGGGAGCATAATAGGGAAAACTTAAAAGGCTTTCAGCCTGATTTTACTGTTATAGATTTACCAAGATTTCATGCAATTCCCGAAGTAGACGGAACAAATTCAGAGACATTTATTATTATAAATTTTGAAGAGAAAATGGTCTTGATTGGTGGGACAAGTTATGCAGGGGAAATAAAAAAATCTATTTTCAGTGTTATGAATTATTTACTTCCTAAAAAAAATATTCTTTCCATGCATTGCTCAGCCAATGTGGGGAAAAATGGAGATACTGCTCTTTTTTTTGGATTGTCCGGTACTGGCAAAACGACTCTTTCCACAGATCCCGGAAGGGCTTTGGTTGGAGATGATGAGCATGGCTGGAGCAGCAATGGTATTTTTAATATAGAAGGCGGTTGTTATGCTAAAGTCATAAACCTTTCAGCTGAAGCCGAGCCGGATATTTATGAATGTACCAGAAAATTTGGCACTATTTTGGAAAATGTAACCATAAACTCCAGAACAAGGTATGTTGATTTGGAGGATGATTCTTTAACGGAAAATACCAGGGCATCTTATCCCATTTCCCATTTGCCTAATATTGTTAAAGGGGGGCAGGCTTCTGTTCCTGAAAATATCATATTTCTCACTTACGATGCTTTTGGCGTTTTGCCACCGGTTTCAAGGCTTAGTACCAGTCAGGCAATGTATCACTTTATTTCAGGTTATACAGCAAAAGTTGCTGGGACTGAGAAAGGAGTGAAAGAGCCAAAAGCTACTTTCAGTGCCTGCTTCGGTGCTCCATTTATGATTCATCATCCTTCTGTATATGCAAGACTTTTAGGAGAGAAAGTTGAGAAATATAATGTTAAATGCTGGCTTGTTAATACCGGATTAACCGGCGGACCCTACGGAGTTGGGACCCGTTTTAAAATAAAACATACCAGGTCTATTATAGATGCCATTTTAAACGGGGATTTGGACAGCGTTGAATATGAAGAGAACAAAATTTTTGGTTTTCTTGTTCCGAAAAATGCTCCGGGAGTTCCTGCAGATGTCCTTGATCCTTCTTTGGCTTGGAAAAATAAAAATGCGTATGATGAAACAATGAATCAGCTGGCAGGTAAGTTTATAGAGAATTTTAAGAGTTATGAAAATGATGTTGACAAAAGCATTATAAAAGGTGCACCTAAGGTTGGAAACAACCTCTAACAACCCCCGCCCTTAATCAAAGATTAAGGGCGGGATAAACCCTCCAACTACTTCCAAATCACACCATTTTTTTCAGTTCTTTTTCCATAAGGTCTTTATATTTATTCATATCTTTTTCATTAGTTGCTTCAAATCGCATTACCAGGACAGGCTGAGTATTGCTCGCTCTCAGCAGTCCCCACCCATTTTCGAAAACAACCCTTATTCCATCCAAATCAATGATATCTTTAATCCCGAATTTATTTTCCTTTTGGTAGTTTTTGAAAATAGAGGTCAATTCTTCTACTATTTTGAATTTCTTATTTTCTGAGCACTCAAATCTTATTTCCGGTGTATTGTAAACCATAGGGATATCTTTTAGCATATCCGAGACTTTCGTAATATTTCCTTCTAACAAATTGTTTACGTAAGCTTCCAAAAATCTTACAGAAGCGTATATAGCATCATCATATCCGTAATATTCGTCATTAAAAAAGATATGACCGCTCATCTCACCGGCAAGCTCGGCTCCGGTTTCTTTTAGTTTGTTTTTTATCAGGGAATGCCCCGTTTTCCACATGATACCTTCTGCACCTATCTGTTCCAATGTGTCAAACAATACCTGAGAGGCTTTTACATCGGCAATTATTTTTGGTTTTTCATATTTTTTGATTAATTCTTTGGCATATACTAATAACAGTAAATCACCCCAGATAACTTTCTGCTGTTCATCCAAAATGCCTATTCTGTCGGCATCACCGTCGTAACATACTGCAAAATCAGCATTTGTTTCTTTTATCTTTGCTTTTGCATCTTCCAGGTTTTTTTCGACCGTGGGATCCGGATGGTGATTGGGGAAGTTGCCGTCAGGTTCGCAATATAGCTCTATAACATTAACCCCAAGCTCCCTGAATATTTCCGGTGCCACCTGGGAAGCAACTCCATTGCCAGCGTCCAGAACTACTGTAATTTTTTTGTTTAATGTATTGATTTTGTTTTTCAGCTTTTGAAAATGATCTATAAACCAGTTGATATAATATTTGTTAATTGTGTCAATTCTGTGTTGCCCATTTGTATCTGCGTTTATATATCCGTACTTTTTAATGTCATCGTATAATGAGGTTATTTTTTCCGAGTAAAATGTTGAATGACCAATTCCCAGCTTTATACCATTATATTCCGGAGGGTTATGACTGCCGGTTATCATGATAAATGCGTCAACATCCATATAAAATGAACTGAAGTATGTTGCCGGAGTAGGGCATACACCCAATTCAACTACGTCACAACCGGCATCTTTTATCCCTTCTGCTGCACCGTTAAATATATCTTCGGAAGACAACCGTACATCTCTTCCTACTGAGATTGCGGGGACTCTGTTACCTGTTTCGTTTTTAACCTGAAATGCGAAAGCATTGGCTATTTGTTTTGCAATTTCTTTATTAAAACTGTCCGGAACAGTGCCTCGTATATCGTATTGTCTGAAAATATCTGGGCTGACCATATTTTTACCCTCCAAATTTTTATTTTATTTAAAATTTTTTATGTTATAATGTTTTCATATGAAGAAAATAGCATGTTTGATTAAAAATATCAACTTTTACCGAAATCTTAAAGAGGTAGCAGAAAGAGAAGGTTTTGTTGTGGAAAATGTTGATAAAAACTTTGATATAGATTATTCCCATCTAATGCTGGTTACTGATTCACCTGCTCTTGCTATGACATATTCCAATTATGATATTCCGGTTGCACTCGTGGGTAATGATATTAACACACGCAATGTGCATATTTTGAATGATCCTTTTGACAATATACAGTTTAAGGCTTTGGTGGATTTTGTTTTTCATGGCTGTTCCAATGCTTTTTATAACAAATATTTCAGACCGGCTTTTGTGGAGAAAAAATATTTTATAGATAACGATATATTTAAAATAGATAAGATTGTTTACTGCATTACGAAGGAGCTGATTTTTTTCTGCAGCATTTCGGATATTCAGAAGATCAGAATCGGGCTGTCGGAAATGTTAACTAATGCTATTGAACATGGAAATCTTGAAATCAGTGCTGAAGAAAAGTTCAAATATACAGAAAAAGGAACATATGTGGAATTTGTTAAAGAAAAAATCGACCATGACAAGTACCGCAACAGGAAAGTATCTCTGGAAATGTCTATCAATGAATCAGAGGTGCGTTTTGTTATAACAGATGAGGGTAAAGGTTTTAATTTAAAAGAAACTAAATTTGAAACTGAAGGTGATGACTTACTAAAACTTCATGGACGTGGTATTTTGATTACTAAAATGTATTTTGATTCTGTTGAGTATAATGATAAAGGCAACAGTGTTGAGTTGAGGAAATCTCTGAAATGCTGACTTTGTTAGGGTGTAGAGGTACAACGCCGGTATCGGGAGAAAAATATATCAAGTATGGTGGCAATACACCTTCGGTTTTTGTGCCGTTAAATGAGCAAGAGTGTCTTATTATTGATTGCGGTACGGGTATTAATAAAATAAATTTTAGTGATTTCTTAACCTATAAGAAATATCATATCTTTTTTACTCATCTTCACTGGGACCATATAATAGGATTACCGACTTTCAAGGTGCTGTACAATTCCGAGGCTGAGATTAATATTTATGTTCAAGATAAAAGTCTGGATTATCCTTTTCTTTTTATTAAACATCTTTTTAATCCGCCTTATTTTCCTGTATCACACAATATGCTTAAGGCAGATATAAGATATAATCTCGTTAAACCAGGGGGTACTTATAATTTTGGACGGGTTAAATTAACTTCCATGGAAGGTTTTCATCCCAATAAATCTCTTGTGTATAAATTATTTTTTGATAATTTTGAGGTAGTGTTTGCAACTGACTATGAACATTCCAGAGTGGATAGTGAATTGATAGCTTTTAGCAAAAACGCTAAATATCTGATTTTTGATACAACATATTTACCTGAGGATTTTGAAGGAAAACATGATGGGATTTCTAAAAAAGGATGGGGGCACTCCACATATGTTCATGGAGTTGATTTTGCCGTAAGAGCTGATGTGAAATATTTGGTACTTTATCATCACAATCCTGAATATGATGATGATGCGCTGGACGATATGCTCAGTCAGTCCAAGAAAATTTTTTCAAGAACTATCTGTAGTCATGATGGCATGAATCTGGAATAAATTTTAATGACATTCTGATTATTTAGTACCTTTTAATTACTCCCCAAATTGTGTAATCTAAAAATCAAGACCTTTGCATAATTCCATAATTGTCACCCTGAACTTGTTTCAGGGTCTCATAA
>DDHP01000095.1:50675-51111 GCA_002338145.1 Deferribacteraceae bacterium UBA1873
AGTTGTGCAAAGGTCTCAACTTGTTGATATTCATAGATCCCGAAACAAGTTCGGGATGACCTTTTATAGTTGTGCAAAGGTCTTAAATCTTTATTTGTTGGCATTGGAAATAAAAAGGGAGCCGTTAAGGCTCCCTCTGTTATTTTGAAAAATAGTGATTTAGTTTACTTCTTTATGCCTGCCATTTCTTCCAGCATATCGGTTGTAACCGATTTAGGTCTTTCTATCGGATATCCAAGGGCTCTGTCCCAGGTGATATTAGCGAGAACGCCGAGAGCTCTTCCGATACCGAATAACACTGTATAAAAGTCATATTCAGTTATTCCGTAATACCATTGAATTACGCCTGAGTGAGCATCAACATTAGGCCAAGGGTTTTTAGCTTTGCCCTGCTCTCTAAGAATATCCGGTACCACTTCATAGAGCATACTAACCA
>DDHP01000063.1:0-5867 GCA_002338145.1 Deferribacteraceae bacterium UBA1873
TACCTCTACCTTACTACACAACCAGCTTTTTAATAATTATCCTGAAAAACATAGGAAAAATCAGCGCTGATATGATAGATGCAAGGATTACACCGCCGGAGATATCTTTTGAAAATACACCAAGACTTTCACCCAGTTTTGCAGCAGCTATAAGCAGAGTCAAAGAAAAAGAAGTGGAAAACAGAAAAACAGGTATATTATTTAACCTGTGGCTTCCGAATAAAAAAACAAATCCAGCCAGTATTCTTACAATAATAATAGTCAGACAGAGAATCAGAGCATATTTGACAACAGTAAAATCCATTAACAGGGATGTTTCAAAATTTAATCCCACATATATAAAAAAAATGGGGATAAGAAAACCGTGCCCTATCATTTCAAAACCTTCCTGAATTTTTTCCGTTTCTTTGAACACAGCAGCGAAAAGCATTCCGCCTATAAACGCCCCGATTATCACTTCAATATTTAAAAAAGCTGCCAATGCAACAAAAACAAGCATATTAAGAAAATTACCCCTCAACCCAGTTTCCGAAGACACACCGGTTTTAGCCATAAAGCTGAGTTTATTTGGAAACCACCAGGTAAAAAGCTGCAGAAATTTAAGGGCAAAAAAAGCCGCGGCACAAAATGCCGCCAATTTTACGATGTGAAGCAAACCGCCATAACCTATTCCATAATTATAAATAACTGTAAATGCAGTTAAAGCCAGCAGACTGAAAACTTCACCTATACTTCCCAAAATCAAAATCTCTTTACCAAGAGTAGTATCCATTATATCCAGCTCATTTAAAATGGGAAAAAGCAAACCAATAGATGTGATAACAATAAAAAGATTAAAATAGAAAGGAAGACTGAAAATATTTACAAGTATTACAGAAAACACGGTGATTGCTAAAAAATGGGAAATAAATATCAATAATGTTTTATTCGAAGTCTTCTGCAAATCTTCAGCATCAAGTTCCAAACCTGCCATATACATCAGAACGATAAATCCCAGCTCCGCCAGAAAGTTAACAATTCCCAGGGCATGAGGCTCAAAATGCAGAAAGCTTCCGATAAGCATACCATATAAAAGCTCTGAAACAGCGGTCGGGACATGAAATTTCCTGGCAATAAAAGGCATTATAAATGCCCCAACTGATATAAGTAGGAGTAGTAGAGCTTCTTCTTTACTCATTTTCAACCTTCTGTGGTATCGCAATTGAACTGCAAGGAGATTTCAGCGCTGTGTAAAATCCTACTTCCGGCTTAAGAAAACTGCCTGCACTTCCCTTCTTAAAACTGCATACATAGATTATATTATCAAGGCTTTTGAGATAAGCCAGTGTTTGTAAAACAGGATTTCCCTGCATTACTTTATACTGAATTTTCTTTTTGAAAAGGCTCCCGAAATCCTGAATAAGCTGATTTCTCTCAGCCAGATTCTTTTCCTCTGTTTCACCCCTCATTTCTTTTGGCAAAGTTGTATAAACAACCTCAAATTCTATACCAATAAGCCTTGCCAGCTCAACTCCGCTCTCCATCGGATACACCGGGTCGTAACAATTTAGGGAAATAACAACTTTATTATATGGTTTACTGTTTTTGGATATTAGTATTGGCTTTTCAGCAATCTTAAAAAGCTCCCTTGCTTTGATATAATCTATAATATTTTTTTTAGAAAAACTGACAACATGAATCCCCACATTCGCTTTTTCTTCTAAAAATTTTACCTTAGAAGAAATTTCAGTATCCATACTAAATTTTATTTTACTGCTTTCCAGCTTTTCTTTAATATCTTCACCTATAGCTCCGTCCCTCAAGAAAATACGCAAATTATCCGTCCTGATGCTTGCATTCAGTATGACAGCCTCTTCCAACACCCACGGGTGTCTTTTATCAAGAGCCACAGCCATATCCTCCCCGTACTGCAATGGAAACTGAGGAATACCTTTGGTAAATATACCGGCCAGATTTTCCAATATTTTAGGTTCACCTGCCACAACAATCCTGTCACCAACCTTTATTCTCGTTGAACCGGAAGGAATAACCAGCTCATTGTTTCTGTAAATAGCTGCAAGATGCCATTTTGAAGGGCGCAGGTTCTTCAGCTTCCTGTCAGTAATGTGGGATTTGGACATGACATTCAATTCAATAATTTCACCTTTTTTCTGACCTATATCAATTGCTCTGGAATAGTTTTTGTGAAGTTTGTTAAGTATAATGTTTATAGAAATATCCATAGGCTTGATCAATGTAACAGTGGAATCTTTAAAATTATCCTCACCGCTTTTATCGTACAAAAGGACAATAATAGGTATATCCAGCTTTAAAATGTTTCGGACTATCCAACACACCTCAAGACTTAAATCAGAATCCCTGAACGTCACAATCACCGATTCTATTTCCTCTTTATTCAGTTTTTTCCACAACACGGCACTTGTTGCATCACCTTCAGCCAACACTATATTTTTGTCTACATTTTTAAGCTTATCTATTTTGTTTTTATCTTTTTCAATAACCGTTACTTCCCAGTGTTTTATTATTTCTTTTAAAAGATTTTCCTCAAAAAATCCCACTCCGCAAAATACAATCATAACTCAGCCCCATAAAAGTTTAATTAGCGTAAAATATCTAAAGTTGTTGAAAAACTTGCATTATATGCTAAACCATATAATGAAAAGCTATTTTTGCTTCTGTATACCATCAAAAAGGAGGTTAAACAATGAAATCTTACAGAAAAGAACTTTGGTTTAACACAAAAAACCGCATGGAATTTGTAAATATAACCTCTGATGTTGAAAGGGCTTTGAAAGAAAGTGGAATAAAAGAAGGATTGTGTCTTATAAATGCTATGCATATCACGGCTTCTGTTTTTATAAACGACAATGAAAGCGGCCTGCACGAAGATTACAAAAAATGGCTGGAAGAGCTGGCTCCACATGAACCTCTAAGCCTTTACAAACACAATTTGACAGGCGAAGATAACGGTGATGCCCATCTGAAAAGGCAGGTTATGGGGCGTGAAGTTGTCGTTGCAATAACAGATGGCAAGCTTGATTTTGGTCCGTGGGAGCAGATTTTTTACGGGGAATTTGACGGCAGAAGAAAAAAGAGGGTTTTAATAAAAATAATCGGAGAATAATTTTATGATATTACATGTAACACACAACGATATGGATGGAGCGGGATGCGCCATACTGTTAAACAGTGTTTATAAAAATATACAGTCCTGCTATCTTAATTATGACGAAGTAAATGATTTTATCCTGAACAATCATGAGAATTACGAAAAACTTATAATAACCGATGTAACCCCCAACGAAGAGCTTTTAAAACATATCATAAACAGAACAGAAATTACTATAATCGATCATCATGTTTCATCAGAAAATTTAAAAGAATATGACTTTACTATACATGAAACGGGGAAATCTGCCACAAAACTGACATATGAATGGCTTTATTCCCAAAAAAAAGATGTAAAACACTATAAAGAATTAACTGACTGTATTGATGATTACGATTTATGGCTTTTAAAAAGAAATGACAGTCTTAAAATGAATATGCTTTTTACTATTTTGGGTATAAACAGGTTTGTGGAACGCTTTTTAGAAGATCCATCAGTAAAATTCAGAAACGAGGAGCAACTCCTCCTCACTCTGGAGGAGGAGAGTCAATCCAAATACTTTGAAAACGCCGAAAAATATACAAAAACCTTTACTGACAAATGGGACAGGACATTCGGATGCATTTTCGCCGAAAAATATAATTCAGAGCTTGGCAACCACCTTCTAAAAAAACTGCATTTGCAGTATATTTTTATAATCAATGCCCAAAAAAAGAAAATTTCCCTCAGATCTGTACCCGGTGTTGCTATTAATGACATAGCTGAATCCAACAATGGTGGCGGACACCCCAATGCAGCCGGATTTTCAACAGATTTTGATTTCGGACTGAAAAGCTTTCTGAAAAAATCAGGTGTTGTCAAATGAGAGCTGAATTTATAACGTCTGCAGCTGATGTAACCGGTTTTCCTGAAAGTAATTTGCCGGAGATAGCTTTCATAGGCAGAAGCAATGTGGGAAAATCATCGATGATAAACGCCCTTCTTGGAAGAAAAAAACTTGTAAAAGTAGGCAATACTCCCGGTAAAACCAGACTGATAAATTTTTTTAATGTTGATAATAAATATATGTTTGTAGATCTGCCGGGGTATGGTTATGCAAAAGTATCCAAAGCAGAACGTAAAAAATGGGGAAAATTAATAGAAAATTATATAACAAAACGCAGTCAGCTGAAAGCATGTGTTTTAATTATTGACTGCAGGCGCATTCCTGCAGATGATGATTTTTTAATGATAGATTTGCTGAGCGATAATGAAATACCGATTATATTAACAGCTACAAAGTCTGATAAGCTTTCTTCCGGAAAACTGCAAAAACACCTTCAGGACATAGCAATGGAGCTGGAAATCCCTGAAAATGCAGTAATCCCGTTTTCAGCTGTGAAAAAAAACGGTTTAACAGATATTTGGGCAAATATAGATGAAATTTTAAAGAATGGTACGTCATAAAATGAAAACAATGAATCCCAGGTATATCTTAAAAACGCATGGTCCGAAACTGTTCATCCTTTTCGCGCTACTTTTGTTTATAGCCGTTGCCAATATAAGTGCGGGATACAAAGAACACGAAGCAAAAGCTGTATTTCTGCCAAACTCTGACTATCTGCACGAAGTGGTAAAAAGCATAGAAAAAGCGAAAAAGAATATTGTTATTTCGATGTACATGTTTAAAACAACCGATTATACAAAACAGGCTTCAAAACACATTCAGGATGCCTTGTACAGAGCTGCTGAAAAAGGTGTAGAGGTAACAGTTCTTTTTGATATCGAAAAAGAAAAAGGTTTTCTCAACGATGTAAATAAAGAAACAGCAGCAGAACTCAGAGAGAAAGGTATCAACGTTATCTATGATCCAGTGGATGTAAGAACACATACAAAATTAGTCGTTATAGATGAAGAAATTGTTTTCATCGGCAGTCATAACTTTACCCACAGTGCAATGGTTTACAATAATGAAGCTTCCGCAAAAATTATATCAGAAGATTTCGCCCGTAAGACACTGGAATACATTGAAGGAATACACTGATGATCACAGGTACTATTGTAAACACTATAGCAGTCACCGCCGGAAGTATTATCGGCGTAACATTCGGTAACCGCATAAAAACAAAGACAAAAAATGCTATTGTCAAAGCTTTGGGACTTGCCGTACTGGTTTTGGGAATGAAAATGGCTTTCGTAGACCACAATTTTCTTCTTGGACTGATAAGCCTGGTTATAGGAACAGGAATAGGTGAATTTTTAGATATCGAGCAGAAACTGGATAAAATAGGACAATATCTTCAGAAAAAAACAGGAAACAACTCCGGTACTTTTGTTTTGGGTTTTATTAGTGCCACAGTACTCTTTTGTGTAGGCTCCATGACTATTGTGGGAGCTATAAAAGACGGTCTGAACAACGATCCGTCAATCCTATACGTCAAAAGTCTTCTTGACGGAATATCCTCAATAATTTTGGCATCCACACTGGGGATAGGTGTAATTTTTTCAGCCGTATTTGTATTTACGTACCAGGGATTACTGAGTTTGCTGGCATCAAAGGCAAGCTTTTTGCTCAGTGAAGAAATTTATGTTAACGGAATATCACTCGTTGGCGGAATCATAATCCTGGGCATCGGCTTGAACATGTTTGAGTTGACCAAAATAAAAACTGCCAATATGCTGCCTGCACTTTTTCTAATTCCTGTTATTGATTATTTTTACTTAGCTTTTTTTTAAATCCTTAATCGGCGTAAAATTCGAGAGCTTTGCACAACTATAA
>DDHP01000063.1:6191-15649 GCA_002338145.1 Deferribacteraceae bacterium UBA1873
GGAATTATGCAAAGGTCTCAGTTTGTTAAAATCCGCAGAACAAATTTATCCCAAAGCTTTAAATCTTTACAACGCCATGGGTTATGTGTATCTGGAAAAGAACGAAACCGACAGGGCTATAGAAGCTTTTCACAAGGCAATAAATGTGTATCTGGAAAAGAACGAAACCGACAGGGCTATAGAAGCTTTTCACAAGGCAATAAATCTGCATCCTGAGGACGAAGCCGGATACTGTGATCTGGCTTATGCATACCATAAAAAGGGAAATACAGATTTATCACATAATATATCCAAAAAGCTAAAAAAATTAATCCCGAAGTCGAAATTTGGTTTTGACTTTACAAAATTCTCTTATTTAGAATAAGCCAACAAATAATCCAAAACGTCTGCAGCAAAATATGACTGATTATCCTGCGATTTTAAAAATTCGCTTATTTTATTAAAACAATCACCCACTGTCACCAAAGGTTTTTCAATATAGCCGCTTTCATATTTTGTAGGCATCCCTATATTTGCAATCAAGGCATTGCACAAACATTTACATTTTTCCGTCTTTTCTTCATGACCTCCTTTGGCAACAAATGCATCAACAGGCTCAGCCGGACACCGATAGCCGACTGTACCGTTTTCTTTCTTAAACAATTGACGAAGATAACCAAGGTTACAGCTGCGGGGTCTTTTGATATATTCGGAAAACTCAGAAAGTGTACCTTTGATATCCAGTACCTTGAATGGAAATCCGGTAGGGGAAGCTTTAGGGTCGGTAAACACATTTCCCGTCAATTTTTTAGAAAGTTCTATAGCTTTTCTTTTCAAATCCTCAGTAAAACCGGATTCCTGGCAAAAAGCAAAAGCTGTACCAGTCTGAATACCTTCTGCCCCGTTATCGAGAGCTTCTTTCAGTTTTTCTGGATTTCCATAACTTCCGGCAAGCCAGAAAGGAAACCCTAGAGCTTTTATTTTTTTCAAATCTACCAAATCTTTATTCCCATAAATAGGTTCTCCGGCCTCATTAAACGCCCCCCTTTGTCTTGGTGGCGCATTGTGTCCACCCGCTGACGGATATTCTACAATAAAACCGTCAACACGCCCCAATGCTTTTTTTGCCAGTGTCATAGCAAGTGTATTGGACGAAACTATAGCAAGAAAGTATGGCTTTGCCGTTTTAATTTCTGAAAGCTGAAAAAACTCACTCGGGTCCAGCTCCATTTTATAATCATCTTCTTTACCTGCACCTTCAACATTAATATGTAAAGAAGACTTCTCTTTGTTTGCAAGTTTTTCTATAACGCCGGGGATTTCGCGTGGAATCCCGGCACCCACTATAACATAGTCCACACCGGCCAGCATAGCACCATAAATGAGATAAATATTGGGCATCTGTATTTTTTCCAGCACATTAATTCCCACCACTCCGGAATGCCCTTCTTTAGCAAGAAACACTTCCACATAGCTTGCAAGAATATTAAGCTTTTTCAGCTCATTTGGAGCATTAAGAATAAACATGGGAATTTGCTTATATCTACAATCCCCTATGCCGTCTTCAACAAAATATTTTTTTAGTGCCTCATGAACAAAACTCTGATCGGGAAAAGCGGCCATCGCTCTTCTGACATCCCCGCCAGGGTCACCTTCCTGCAGTCTTCTCACAAGAATATTATCCTGAGCGGTGCAGGAAACCACTCCTAAAAAACCGTTTTTGGATACCTCTTTGGCAAGGTGCCAATTTGAAACACCTGCGCCCATTCCACCTTGTATAATCATCGGATGCTTCATTTAAATCTCCTGTATTTTATATAAAATCAATTCTGAAGTATGCATAGAATATACATAATAAAAAACCATAGTCAATGAATGTTAAAAAAAGTTACGAATTTCAGTTCATTCTTATTTTAAATTTTCATAAAACATGATAATATATAATATTTCCATCGGGATTATGGAGGTAGGAAGTGAAACAAAATGAAGTAAAAGAATATGACGGCAAAGAAGGCAGACGAGCCTATATTATCTACAAAGATAAAATTTATGATGTCACCGACAGCAAAATGTGGAAAAACGGGACACATATGAACAGGCACAAAGCCGGAGAAGATTTAACGGCATTTATTTCCATGGCTCCCCACGGCGAAGAACTTCTCAAAAGAGACAACATAAAATATATAGACGAATTGGAAAAAGAGGAAATACCGGCAGACAAAAAACAGAAATACAGAAATCTGTACAGTAAATTCCACCCTCACCCAATTTTAATTCATTATCCTATGGGGATTTTATATTTCGGAGCATTAATGCTGTTACTTTACTTTTTTACGGGCAATCCAAGTTTTGAGGTTACCTCTTACTATGCCCTTGTGACAGGTACACTCTCCATATTTCCCACAGTAGCAAGCGGTTTGATCAGTTGGTGGTTAAACTATGATTTGACAATGACAAAAGTTTTTAAAAATAAACTCATATTCTCCTGCATATTATTAATATTGACATTGCCTTTATCTGTGGCAAGGATACTTATTCCGGAGCTTGTAACTGCAGGTTCTTTTGCAACATTTATATATACCTGCGGATATTTTATAAGTATTCCCGTTCTCACTTTTATAGCATTTAACGGTGGCAAAATAACATGGCCAAGTTAAAATTACGACACTTCAAATATCCGGGGGATTATAATGGATAGAAAGAAAAAGATAAGAGCCACAGAAGAAATGATAGAAGTTGTGCTGATTCGTATCCCAAAGGAAATCGAAGCCATGAGATTTTACCAGTCCGCAGCACAAAAAGCTACAGATGATTCCGCCAGGGAGCTTTTTGAAAATTTGGCAGAACAGGAAAAGGGACATGAAGCAGAACTCAAACGCATTCTTGCAGACTTAAAAGCCCAACTAAAAGAATTAAAAAATAGTGAATAATTCAGTTCATTTCCGCCATCCCTGCCCCCTCCTACCTTAGAATGAGGTATTTTCTATATGAATGGACTGAACGGATATAGTTGATAAACGGCGAACGTTGAACATTGAACTAAGACTTGGGAAAAAAGAGGGGGTGCTTTTTGCCAAACAGCGGTAGAGATTTCTCCACTTCACCGAGCACATAAAGACTTATGTGCTCCGTTCCGGTCGAAATGACATATGTGTAAATGTTATTTGAGCAAAGCGGATGGGAGATTAAAAAACGTGTGGCACTAAAAGTAAAAAAGGTTGTAAGTATAAAACAAATAGTATAAATAATCAGCGAATACAAACGTAAATTTAGAGGTGCGAAATGGGATTTTTTGATATTTTCAAAAAGAAAAAAAATGATGAGGATATAGAAGAAACAGAAATATACGAAGAAAAAAATGTAAGTGAGAGTGAGAGAGAAAGTGAGAGTGAAAGTGAAAGTGTAAGTGTAAGTGTAAGTGGAAGTAAGAGTGAGAGTAAAAATAAGAGTGAAAAGGAAGTTCAATCAAAAAAACCTGTTGAAGAGGAAAAAGTAAAAAAATCAGGCGTTTTTGGCAGGCTGAAAAAAAGTATATCCAAGACCTCCGGCAAAATAGTCGGGGGGATGGAAACAATTTTTGTAGGCAAAAAAGAAATAGATGAAGAACTCCTGGAAGAACTTGAAGAACTTTTTGTCACTTCAGATATGGGTGTGTCCACAACCATGAAAATTATTGAGGATATACGAAGCGATGTCAGCCGCAAAATATTGAAGAATCCTGAAGAACTCAAAAAAGCCTTAAAGGAAAAACTTATTTCCATTCTTAGCATGGAAAACGAACTGGTTAAAACCGAAGATACACCTTATATAATATTGGTTACCGGTGTAAACGGTGCTGGGAAGACCACCAGTATTGCAAAGCTTGCAAAAATGTTCAAAGAGCAAAATATGAGTGTAATGCTTGCTGCTGGAGATACATTCAGAGCTGCAGCTATTGAGCAACTGGAAATATGGGGAGAAAGGGTCGGAGTGCCCGTTGTCAAACAAAAAGCTGGAAGCGATTCCGCTGCTGTGATTTATGATGCTGTTCTGTCAGCTAAATCCAAAAATATAGATGTGGTAATAGCCGATACAGCCGGGAGACTGCATACCAAAGAAAATCTCATGAATGAGCTGAAAAAAATCAAAAGAGTCATCCACAAGGAAATGCCGGATGCACCACATGAAATACTGCTTGTGCTCGATGCTACAAGTGGTCAGAATGCTGTTAGCCAGGCAAAAGCATTTCAAAGTGAAATCGGAGCTACTGGTGTTGTCCTAACAAAGCTTGACGGAACAGCAAAAGGCGGAGTAATCGTGGGAATTGTAGACGAACTGAAAATTCCGGTAAAATTTATAGGATTTGGTGAAGGAATGGAAGATCTCAAACCTTTTGATGCCCGCGAATTCGTGGAAGCTCTCTTCGGTGCAGAAAAAAATGCAGACAATAACAATTAACAATTCAGAAAACATTAACACATCCCTTTTCCATTGGGTATTTCCGGATGAAGAAAAGATAACGAATCGTTTTCCAAGCTTCCACTACCCTCCTGCTGTATGGAAAAATAATAACCAATCTTATAAACTAAATTATTTTAACATTTCAACAAACACATATTTCCTTTTGGATACGGACAGCTTCCCTGATGTTTTAAATTTCAGTATGGATTTTTATAATGCTGAAAATGCAAATATATTGGAATTGGCCAACCTTGCCCACTTGATTTTAAAATTCGGATATCAAACGGAGGATTTTGAGCTGTTTAAATTGAAATCTATCAAGGGTAACCAAAAAATAAATACCCTGTTAAAAATAAGAACTCTCCCATATCAAATCAAAAAATATCTGGCTTACAAAAATCCCTCTTTTAAGATTTTAAATATTTTAGCAAAATTTACTGAACCGCTTATAAATATAACAGAATCCTTTATTGTAGAAAACAACCCTTCCTTGTCCGAATTCAGAAGCTTTATAACGAACCTTTTCGACTTTAAATACGATATTGCAACAAGTATAAACGAATATGATGAAGAATATTTCAGACAATTGTTTTACAATAAAAATCCTGTATACACCGAATTTATTGGAAAACTAAATCCTCTGTTAAACATGGGAAAAAACATATTTATAGAAAACAGTGATAATTTCGAAACGGACACATTAAGAATAACCTTCACAATAAACTCTCCGGAGGATTATCAGGATATTCTGGAAAAACTTGACAGAAGCAAGAATACAATAAATGAAATTTACAAACTGCTGGAAGAATATGATTTACGTTAATAAAAAGTCAGCTGACAGTTTTTTTGTGAAAAACTTTGAAAAAAACGGGACAAATTTCAAATTTGTAGATGAAAATACAGATTTTATTGAAAACAGCAAAAACAATATCTATATAACCCCTGAAAACAACACATTTGTCCACCGATGCCCTGCAACGGAAATTTACCGCTGCTGCAACTATTATGTCGTGGATATGATGGAAGGATGCCCCTTTGACTGCACTTATTGTATTTTACAGGAATATCTGAATCACATATTTATCAAGGTTTTTTCCGATACAAAAAAGGTAAAAGAAGAGATCCTCGCCCTCGCCAAAAAAGGAAAATACAGACTGGGCACAGGTGAGCTTTCCGACAGCCTTGCATACGATCACATTTTAAATCTCACCGATTTTTTCATACCTATTGTGAATAAGCTTGAGAATATTCAGTTCGAATTCAAAACAAAATCGGCAAACATAACGAAACTTTTCAATTATAATCCTAAAAATATTCTAATTTCCTGGAGTCTTAACCCCGAAGAAATAATAAAAACTGAGGAATACTATACTGCCGGACTCAGTGAAAGAATCGAGGCAGCCGGTAAATGTGCAGATTACGGTTATAAAGTATGTTTTCATTTTGACCCTTTGATTTACTATAAAAATTTTGAAAAGGGTTACTCAGATTTGCTCCGTAGGCTGTTTGACAGAATTCCTGAGGATTCTGTGGAATATATCAGTATTTCCACATTCAGATTCATGCCTAATCTTTTGGAAACAGTAAGGAACAGGTTTGAACATTCAACACTTCTGCAAAGCAGTTATGTAAAATCACTGGACGGAAAGATGAGGTATTTCAAAACATTAAGGACTTATATGCTCAGGTTTATAACTTCCAAAATAAAGTCCGAATGGCAAAATGTCTTTATATATTACTGTATGGAGCATGAAAGTATCTGGAAGAAACTTCTGGGTTACGACCCGGGAGAAAGAAAAGAGTTTGAAAAAAATTTCCCCTTTTTTCACCAAAACGGTCAACTTTAATAATATGCATTCTGCATAGCATTTATTCAAAGCTTTAATGCTATGTTTTGCCAACGCCAAAAATATCTTTGAATTTTTTAAATAGCGACTCTCTGCTTTCTGACGAAACTTTATCAACTTCAGTAATCAAATGCTCATTACTTTTTCTTTCATTAATAATAGTTTTCACTGCTTCCACAATATTTGTTTCCTTCTCTAAAACAACTTTAAATGCTTCTCTGTCAATTTCAAAAATTAATGAAGGTGTCTTAGCTGAAATTGTTGCATTTCTATTATTTTTTGTCAGCAACCCCATTTCTCCGAAAAAATCACCGGAGCTAATTGTTGACAATTCCTTATTATTTTTACTCACGGAAAGCTTTCCTTCCAAAACAAAAAACATACTGTCTGCAGTGTCTCCCTCTCTGAAAATAATTTCACCACTGTTATATCGCTTTTTTACTCCGAAATCTTCAATCATCTTCAGTGTTGTATTATCAATGTTTTGAAATATTTCAAATTTTCTCAAAACTGTTACAAGATCACTATCAATATTCTGATCCTTTTTATCTTTAATAATAACTGTCCTTATGGGAAATGGAATCTCAATGCCTTTTTCTTTAAATTTATACCAGAGAGCTGAATTTATCTCATTTCTCACCTTCCGGTGCATTACAAAATCCTTAAGTCTGAATATAATGTCGTAGTTAATAGATGAGTCGCCGTATTCCCTCAAATGAATACCAACCAAATCGGTGTTGGTGTTACTGTTAACCACATCTTCCACTGCTCTTTTTATTTTCAGAGGTGAATGATCATAACTAACACCTATTGGAATAATCATTGTATATTCTTTTGTAGGTTTAGTGAAATTGATTACTTTCTGTTTTGCCAAATCCGAATTGGGTATTATTATATACTGCATATTAAAAGTTTTTACTTTGGTGTATCTCCAGTTTATTTCAGTAACCATTCCTATTAGACCATCGACCTCAATCCAGTCACCCACTTCATAAGGTTTCTCAATTTGCAGAATCAAGCCTGAAACAAAATTTCCGATAGTATCCTGCATAGCAAGACCAATTATTACCGTAAAAATTGCAGATGGAGTCAAAATTGTCACCAGATTTACATTCAAAACGGTTCGCAAGAAAATTAAAACAAGAATAATAAAAATAATAAGTTTAATCAGATCAATAATTATATGATTCACACTGATATTTTTATGTTTAATAAGACGCGTTTTTATATAGTACTCCACCGCCGTCAAATAGACTATATAACCGAATGTAATTATTTCAAAAGTCTGTAAAATTCTAAAAATTGATGGAGGGATACTTTCGTGATTTTTAAGGAAATACAAAAATACTAAAATTATAAGATATTTTATAATGTTTATAAATGTCTTATCCAAAATCCTTTTTTTGAGGAATAACTTTGAGATTATATAGTAAACTGCCATTGATAACAAAAAAAATGCTACTATAAGCATTATCTCATACTGGGTAAAGTATAAGAGAAAAGAGTCAAATAGCTTTAAAATATTTTCTATATTCATAACATCTATCATAAAATAAAAAACAACACTTTACAACAGAATTGCTCTGCTATCGCAACTCAATTTTTTCCAATAAGTGCATTTATATGAATTTTATAATGACGCCAACAGGGTATTTTGTCTTGACAGTAAGAGCGGTTTGTTTAAAATTATTAATTATGAAGAATATATTAATAACGTATAACACCAACGAAAAAGAAAAAGAATTCTACAGGAATTTTTTTAAAGATAATGTGATTTCTTTTATAGATGATTACACAGAATCAGATGAACAAGAAAAAATATTATTGGAAAGTGAAATAATAATTGCATGGAATCCCACAAAAGAATTAGAAAAGTTTGATAAAGATCTCTTTAATAATTTTCAGTTTATACAGCTGTTATCTGCTGGCTACGATCATTTAAAATTTGATATGTTTTCTGACAAATGCTTAATTGCAGCGAATCAAGGCGCTTATGCACCACCAATGGCAGAACATACGGTCGCAATGATTCTTGCACTGGCAAAGAGATTGCGATTATATCATAACCGCATGGCAGAAGGAAAATTTGAACAACTGAAAAGTATTACCAAACAGATTAAGGGCTCGACGCTCGGAATTATCGGCTTCGGTTCCATTGGGAAAGAAGTTACAAAATTAATGCGTAGTTTTGATGTGAAAGTAATGGCGTTAAACACAAGTGGACAAACAACTGAAGATGTTGATTTTATAGGCACATTAGACGATTTGGATTACCTGTTAATACATTCTGATTTTGTGGTCATTTCCATTCCCCTGACATACGAAACAGATGGATTAATCGGGAAAAGGGAATTAGAGTTGATGAAAAATGATGCCATATTGATAAATGTGGCCAGAGGGCCGATTATTAAAGAAAAAGATTTGTATGAACATTTGAAGAGCCATCCCGATTTTTCAGCCGGAATTGATGCGTGGTGGATAGAGCCGTTTAAATTTGGACAGTTTAAGATTAATTACCCCTTTTTTGAATTGCCTAACCTCTTAGGATCACCGCACAATTCAGCTATTGTCGAAAACATTTTGATTGAAGGAGCAAGAAAAGCTGCAGAAAATGTAAAGAGATTTTTGAATAATGATGAAATTAAAGGAATTGTTAAAAGAGCTTTATAAAATCATAGAGTCAAATTAAAGTGCCTCTGAATCAATTAGAAAAATTAAAATATTCATACAAAACCGAGAATTTCTGCTACAAAAAGGTGTCAGGTAAATAATGAATTTATCGGATGAGACCTAAATAAGATTTTTAAGTTCAATATACCTGTCAAATCTATATTTACCATTACTTTCAAAAGGTTGTTTATTATATATTCTGGTTAATCTTTTATCATTCTCTATTTTATCTTTTATTTTTCCATCATTCTGCACAAGCTCTTTCTCAGAAGATAAAAACCACTTATCAAGAAGCTGAATATTATATTGTTTTACAAGTTCGTAATATTTATCCAAAAATATCTCAGCCTTTTCCCGGCTGTATTCTTTTTCATTAATTTCACCCTGCCTGACCCATCTTTTATAATCGGGAGAAGGAAAATATTTATCGTTAAAAATTTTCAGCTCTTCAAGTAACCGTTCTTCAAATTCAAAGTTATTTCTACTGGCAATAAAATTTTTCAAACGGATAGTAATATCCCT
>DDHP01000063.1:15905-17451 GCA_002338145.1 Deferribacteraceae bacterium UBA1873
AATGAATTAAATGCAGATACATCAACACCAACAGCATGCATACCCAGTTCATTTGCCTGCACCAGCGTTGTTCCACTGCCACAGAAAGGTTCTAAAACGATATCACCTTTCTTGAAATAAACATCTTTTTTGAATTCATCGGTATGATCATCCAGGAAAAATTCCACCAGCTGAGGAATAAACTTACCTTTATAAGGGTGAAGTCTATGAACGTGTTTGGTCGTTTCAGACTCCTTATAATCGGCAAAAGATAAGTGCCAGTTCAGATCATCCCCAGCACCTTTTTCCAGTCTACTTCCTTTTTACTGGAATTTTGCTGATAATATTTTTTCAAATCATCCAAATCGATATAAGTATGGCCGTTTTTGCCGACTTTCCGCACCCTGCCATATTGAATCAAATAAGATATATTGGAAGCTGTCACAGGTTTATTCAAATAATTGCTCGCCCATATACTCGCTTCTTTTATAGTTAATAATTCACTCATAATTATATAAATTTACCTCAACGCTCAAGAAAATATTTTATATTAGTTTATCAATTTTGACCGACTTTTCAAATCATTTTTAAAATAATTGACGCCCTCCCATTTTTTCACAGCATCATGCCAAGTGAACGTTTATTACACCTATATATACCTGGCCTGGGACAGTTTCTCATTGTCTCTGTTATAGCCATATTTCACATATTCATTTAACTCCGAATAAGCTGATACTGATATTAGTAGTAGAAAAGATAATTGTTGTTTGCTATCTTCTTGCACCACTTGATGAAAAATGTTTCCCGGGAATAAAAATCTATCTGTTTTCAATATTTCGCTTATCCATCTTCAGTCCAACGAGTTACTCCACGGATGAGAGTAACTCTTTTTTTATAATTTGTGCTATTTTAGTCAGATATGGGATAGAAAAACTTTTAATTGCAATTCAGTTAGCCTTGCAAATTAAGTTGCATAATGTTACATTATGATGTATTTTGTAACAATAAAACTACCGAGGTAAAATATGTCTACAACAGTCAGAGTTTCTGATGAACTTCTCAAAGATGCACGCAAGTACTGCAAGATAGATCACAGGTCTCTTGCCGGCCAGATAGAACACTGGGCGAAGATTGGAAAATGTGCGGAAGATAATCCTCAGCTTACCTATGAAATGATTAAGGATATCTTTGTAGGTTTGGCTGAACTGGAAGAAGGAGAAAAAGAAGAGTATAAATTTGGATAGACAAACTGATGAAAGTATTTCAATCGAGTTCCTGTGGCAGAAAAGTAAAAAAATTCAAAAAGAAAGAAAAAGAGGAATTGGATAAAACTGTAAAAAAGATAGTATCAGACCCTGATATTGGTACCGAGAAAAAAGGCGATTTAAAAGGTATATTTATATACAAGTTCAAAATCAATAATATCGAACATCTTTTAGCCTATCGAATTGTTGAGGACGCAATAGAGTTAATTGCAATAGGCACCCATGAAAATTATTACCGTGATCTAAAAGGTTATTTAAAAAACAGGTAAAACTTTTACTGATTCACATTTGCTTACTCAAGA